>NZ_CP126106.1:0-10000 GCF_030123325.1 Peribacillus simplex
TTGGATAACATCGATAGCCTCTGGAACCAGGCGCTCGGAAAAATCGAAAAGAAAATCAGTAAACCAAGCTTTGAAACTTGGCTTAAATCAACCAAGGCTTATTTATTGCAAGGTGATACCTTAACAGTCACCGCTCCCAATGAATTTGCCAGGGATTGGCTTGAAGAACGCTATTCCCATCTTATTTCCGATGTATTGTTTGAACTTACCGGTGAGGAATTGGAAGCAAGATTCATCATTCCCCCCAATCAAGAAGATGATGATTTTACCGTTCCTGTTCAGCCTAAAAAGATAAAAAAACAGGACAAAGAGCATGCTGCATTTCCACAGCATATGCTGAATGCGAAAAATACCTTCGATACATTTGTCATCGGCTCCGGCAATCGTTTTGCCCATGCCGCGTCTCTCGCTGTCGCAGAAGCTCCGGCCAAAGCCTATAATCCCTTATTCATTTACGGGGGCGTAGGTCTTGGAAAAACTCATTTAATGCATGCAATCGGGCATTATGTTCTTGAGCATAATCCGAATGCAAAGGTCGTTTATTTATCGTCTGAAAAGTTCACGAATGAATTCATCAACTCGATCCGGGACAATAAAGCTGGGGAATTCCGTGATAGATACCGAAGCGTCGATGTTTTATTAATTGATGATATTCAATTTCTTGCGGGAAAAGAACAAACTCAAGAAGAGTTTTTCCATACATTCAATGCGTTGCATGAAGAAAGCAAACAGATTGTCATCTCGAGTGACCGCCCGCCAAAAGAGATACCTACACTCGAGGATCGCCTCCGTTCAAGGTTTGAGTGGGGCTTGATCACGGATATCACACCTCCTGATCTAGAAACGCGGATTGCCATTTTGCGTAAAAAGGCAAAAGCTGAGGGCCTTGATATCCCAAATGAAGTCATGCTCTATATTGCCAACCAAATCGATTCCAATATTCGTGAGCTGGAGGGTGCACTCATTCGTGTCGTCGCCTATTCTTCATTGATCAATAAAGATATAAATGCCGATTTGGCAGCTGAAGCATTAAAAGACATCATTCCTAGCTCCAAACCTAAAATAATCACCATCTTGGAAATCCAGAAGACCGTCGGTGAGCATTATAGTGTTAAACTTGAAGATTTCAAGGCGAAAAAACGGACAAAATCCGTAGCCTTTCCAAGACAGATTGCCATGTATCTTTCCAGGGAATTAACGGACTCATCCCTTCCCAAGATAGGTGATGAATTTGGAGGTCGCGATCATACGACCGTTATCCATGCGCATGAAAAAATCTCCAAACTCATGCAAACGGACACCCAGCTTCAACGTCAAGTTAAAGAAATCCAGGACCAGCTGAGGGTATAATAGATTCTGGATAATGTGAATAACTGACTACCACTTACACACAGTCTGTCCACATGTGGATAGACTGTTTTTCCTTAGGTTGATTGGACTTATCCACATATCAACAGGCCCTACTACTATTACTACTATCTTTTTTAATAAAAATTATTAATAAATATGCCTATTCGGCAATAAAAAAATTGGAGGATGAAACATGAGATTTATAATCCAAAGAGATCGATTAGTTCATAGTGTCCAAGAAGTAATGAAAGCAGTCACATCAAGGACGACGATTCCGATTCTAACGGGGATAAAAATAAGCGTCACTAGCGAGGGTGTCACTCTAACAGGAAGTGATTCCGATATCTCCATCCAATCATTCATTCCGGCTGAGGTTGACGGAGATGAGATTGTTGAGGTTAAAAGTAGCGGTGGTATTGTCCTGAATGCCCGTTTTTTCAGTGAAATTGTCAAAAAGCTGCCGATGGATACTGTAGAAATTGAAGTGGAGAATAACTTTCAAACGATCATTCGCTCAGGTAAAGCTGAATTTAATCTAAATGGACTGGATCCTGAGGAATATCCACATCTTCCGATCATTGAAGAAGAAAATATTTTCAAACTTCCAACGGACCTTTTAAAGACCCTTATCCGCCAAACTGGCTTTGCAGTGTCCACGTCAGAAACACGCCCCATCTTAACAGGTGTAAACTTGAAGGTTCAAGATGACGAATTGACCTGTATTGCAACAGATAGTCATAGGCTTGCAATGAGAACAGCCAAAATAGAAAATAAAATTAACGGTACCTATAGCGTTGTAATTCCAGGTAAAAGTCTGAATGAGTTAAGTAAAATCCTTGATGATACAAACGAACTCATTGAAATCGTCATTACCGAAAACCAAGTACTTTTCAAAGCTGAAAATTTATTATTCTTTTCAAGACTTCTTGAAGGGAATTATCCCGATACATCACGCTTGATTCCATCTGATAGCAAAACGGATGTGACTGTTCATACTAAAGATTTTCTTCAAGCGATCGACAGGGCTTCTTTATTGGCGAGGGAAGGAAGAAATAATGTCGTCAAATTGACAACCCTGGAAGGCCGTATAATCGAGGTCTCTTCCAACACTCCTGAAATTGGTAAAGTAATTGAAGAGGTTCAGGCAGAAGCCATTGAAGGTGAAGACCTGAAAATCTCATTCAGTGCAAAATTTGTAATGGATGCTCTAAAAGCATTGGAAGGTTCCGATATAAAAATTAATTTCACAGGTGCAATGCGTCCGTTTGTCATTCGCCCGCTACATGATGATTCCATGTTGCAATTAATTCTTCCGGTAAGGACTTATTAAGCTAAAATAATATTTCAAAAAAATTAAAGGCTTGTATAGCAGGTCTTTAATTTTTTTATATTTAAATATAGGTTTCCAAAGGGTTATTAGCGTTTTTTTAATGCTGTACGGAACGCTGAATCGCTAAAAACGAGAACTGAAAAAGCTATACTTTGTCTTAATGGGATTAATTTAGTAAAATGAAATATTAAAGACTACTTAGAAATGAGTGAGGCATGAAATGGACTCCATAAAAATCAATACTGAATATATTACGCTTGGACAATTCCTGAAATTGGCCGATTTGATCCAAAGCGGCGGAATGGCGAAATGGTTCTTAAGTGAATATGAGGTTTACATTAATGGCGAATTAGACGTGAGAAGGGGCAGAAAATTAAGATCAGGTGATAAAATAGAGATTCCTGGATTTGGCACCTACACAATTACAAGCTAAAACATAAGGGAAGAGCGGAATATGTATATTGAAAATATAAGTTTGAAAAATTACCGCAACTATACCGAATTGAATCTGACTTTTGAGAATAAAGTCAATGTAATCCTCGGCGAAAATGCTCAAGGAAAAACAAATGTCATGGAATCCATTTTTGTTTTAGCAATGGCAAAATCCCATCGGACCTCGAATGATAAAGAACTTATTCGCTGGGATGAAGAGTATGCTAAAATAGAAGGAAGAGTTAGAAAGAGAAATACCTCAATACCACTTGAGCTGACCATTTCAAAAAAAGGGAAAAAGGCGAAGTGCAACCATATTGAACAAAGAAAGTTGAGTCAATATGTCGGAAATATGAATGTGGTTATGTTTGCGCCTGAGGATCTTAACCTTGTAAAGGGAAGTCCTCTAGTCAGACGCCGTTTTATAGATATGGAAATTGGCCAGGTTTCTCCCGTATACCTTCATGATATGAGCCAATATCATAAAATACTTCAACAAAGAAATCATTACTTAAAGCTTCTGCAGACCCGGAAACAAACGGATACGACGATGCTTGACGTGCTGACTGATCAATTTATTCAGTATGCAGCGAAAATTGTCGAAAGAAGATACGAGTTTCTTTTAAAGCTCCAGCAATGGGCAGAGCCGATTCATTCGGGGATCTCCAGAAATCTAGAAGTATTGAAAATCCAATATAAACCGTCGCTTGATGTATCAGAATCTATGGATTTGACGAAAATGATAGAAGTATACACAGAAAAATTTGATAAAATAAAAACAAGGGAAATTGAACGGGGTGTAACATTGGTAGGTCCTCATCGTGACGACCTGGTTTTTTTTGTGAATGACCGTGATGTCCAGACATATGGTTCACAAGGACAACAGCGCACGACTGCCCTGTCTTTGAAACTTGCCGAAATTGAGCTGATCCATGAAGAAATCGGCGAGTATCCCATTTTATTATTGGATGATGTGTTATCGGAACTTGACGATTTCCGTCAATCCCATTTATTGAATACGATACAAGGGAAAGTGCAAACATTTGTGACGACACCCTCCGTTGATGGAATCGATCATCAAACCCTAAGAGAAGCGTCCACCTTTTATGTGAGTCAAGGAAGTATAAAAAAGGTTAAATGATGAGGTGAATGTATGTATCTCCATATTGGTGAAGACATTCTTGTGAAGACGGATGATGTCATAGCCATTTTAGATAAGAAGCTGCTTCAGGCCTCTCCAATCATGAGTGAATTTTTGGAGAAAAAGTCTGATGTAACTTACCATTTAGAAAAAAACTCGGTTAAATCGATTGTAGTGACGGACAAACAGGTATATTATTCACCGCTTGCGTCGTCCACTTTGAAAAAGCGTTCACTGCAATCATCGCTCTTAATCGATGATATAGATATTCTTTGAATTGTAGCTAAACGTTATGATTACTCCTGAAAATTGATAAATGCCAATAGAAAAGTGTAGGTGATACGAATGACAATGGAACAAAAAGAAGTACAAGCTCAGGCATACGATGAGAATCAGATACAGGTTTTAGAAGGCTTAGAAGCAGTTCGTAAACGTCCGGGGATGTATATCGGCTCTACCTCTGCAAAAGGACTTCACCATCTTGTTTGGGAAATTGTCGATAATAGTATTGATGAGGCACTAGCAGGTTTCTGTACGGAAATCAAAGTGACGATCGAAGAAGACAATAGCATAACCGTAGTCGATAATGGTCGTGGAATACCAGTCGGTATCCATGAAAAAATGGGACGGCCAGCTGTGGAAGTAATCATGACGGTCCTTCATGCGGGCGGTAAATTTGGCGGCGGGGGCTACAAGGTTTCCGGTGGACTGCATGGTGTTGGGGCTTCAGTAGTTAATGCCTTATCCACGGTATTGGAAGTTTATGTTCATCGTGAAGGTAAAATCCATTATCAGCAATTTAACCGCGGTATCCCTAAAGAAGACTTGAAAATTATCGGCGAAACCGATCATACAGGCACGACTGTACACTTCGTTCCGGATGGTGAAATCTTCACTGAAACCTTGGAATATGATTTCGATACATTAGCCACACGAATCCGTGAGCTTGCATTCCTGAATAAAGGCTTGAAACTGATCATTGAAGATAAACGTGGGGAAGAAGAGAAAATCAGAGATTTCCACTATGAGGGCGGCATCAAATCTTATGTTGAGCATTTGAACCGTACTAAAGAGGTATTGCATGAGGAACCGATTTTCATGGAAGGCGAGAAAGATGGAATTTCTGTTGAATTGGCATTGCAATATAATGACAGCTATATCAGTAATGTCTTTTCTTTTGCCAATAATATCCATACTTATGAAGGTGGTACGCATGAGTCAGGATTCAAGACTGCTTTGACCCGTGTCATCAATGATTATGCACGGAAAAATAGTCTCTTAAAAGAAGCGGATTCCAATTTCTCTGGTGAGGATGTCCGTGAAGGGTTAACGGCAATCATTTCGATTAAGCATCCTGATCCACAATTTGAGGGTCAGACGAAAACCAAACTCGGAAACTCTGAAGTAAGAACGGTTACTGATTCCATTCTTTCAGAAAGGCTGGATGCTTTCTTATATGAAAATCCTGCAGTGGCCCGGAAAATTGTAGATAAAGGGCAAATGGCGGCGAGAGCCCGTTTGGCAGCGAAGAAAGCACGTGAATTGACCCGGAGGAAAAGTGCTTTGGAAGTATCCAATCTGCCGGGTAAATTGGCCGATTGTTCTTCTAAGGACCCAGGTATCAGTGAATTGTACATCGTTGAAGGAAACTCGGCGGGAGGCTCGGCAAAACAAGGACGGGACCGCCATTTCCAAGCCATTTTGCCGCTAAGGGGTAAAATCCTGAATGTTGAAAAGGCGCGATTGGACAGAATCCTGCATAATGAAGAAATAGGTACGATCATCACAGCACTCGGAACAGGAATTGGTGATGAATTCAATATTGAAAAAGCCAGATACCATAAAATTGTCATCATGACCGATGCGGATGTCGATGGTGCCCATATCAGAACACTGATGTTGACATTCTTCTACCGGTATATGCGAAAAATTATCGAGTACGGATATATATATATTGCTCAGCCGCCGCTTTTCAAAATCCAGCAAGGGAAAAAAGTGGATTATGCTTATAATGACCGCCAGCTTGAGGAAATCATGGCAAGTTTGCCAAGTACTCCTAAGCCTAACTTGCAGCGTTATAAAGGGCTGGGGGAAATGAACCCAGAGCAACTGTGGGAAACGACCATGAACCCTGAAACGAGAACGCTGCTTCAAGTCAGTTTGAAAGATGCTGCCGAGGCAGATGAAACTTTCGAGATGTTGATGGGCGATAAGGTGGAACCACGACGTAACTTCATTGAAGAAAATGCAATTTATGTAAAAAATCTCGATATCTGATTTTTTGACAGGATGCTTTTTACATCCTGTTCTTTAAATAGTGAACGAACAGCTAAATTTTAAATGAGAGATAAGCTTTTTATAGGAGGTTGGCTCCATGTCAGAAAATGAAAGATCAGGTGTAAAAGAAATAAATATAAGTACCGAGATGCGGACATCGTTTTTGGATTATGCGATGAGTGTTATCGTGTCTCGGGCTTTGCCTGATGTAAGGGACGGTTTAAAACCGGTACACCGAAGAATTCTTTATGCAATGAATGATCTTGGAATGACTTCGGATAAACCATTTAAAAAATCTGCCCGTATTGTCGGGGAAGTAATCGGTAAATATCACCCGCATGGTGATTCAGCCGTATATGAAACGATGGTACGGATGGCGCAGCCTTTTAACTATCGCTATATGCTTGTCGATGGTCATGGGAATTTCGGTTCAGTCGATGGAGACCAAGCTGCCGCAATGAGGTACACAGAAGCAAGAATGTCAAAGATTTCGATGGAATTGCTTCGCGATTTAAATAAAGATACGGTTAATTTCCAAGATAACTATGATGGTTCAGAAAGAGAACCAGCGGTTATGCCAGCCCGTTTTCCGAACTTGTTAGTGAATGGATCATCTGGTATAGCGGTAGGGATGGCAACCAATATTCCACCACATCAATTAGGCGAGGTAATTGACGGCGTATTGGCTTTAAGCAAGAATCCTGAAATTACAATTCCTGAGTTGATGGAATATATCCCTGGGCCGGACTTTCCGACAGCCGGTTTGATTTTAGGGAGAAGTGGAATCAGAAAGGCCTATGAAACCGGAAAAGGGTCAATCATTCAACGTGCGAAAGTCGAGATTGAAGAGAAATCCAATGGTAAACAGGTAATCCTTGTTAAGGAAATCCCTTATCAAGTGAATAAAGCAAGATTGATTGAAAAAATTGCCGAACTTGCTCGAGATAAGAAAATCGAAGGCATTACCGACTTACGGGATGAATCGGATCGCAATGGCATGCGTATTGTCATGGAGCTTCGAAAGGATGTTAATGCGAATGTCCTTTTAAACAACCTGTATAAGCATACCGCGATGCAGACTACCTTCGGAATCAACCTGCTTGCTTTGGTGGACGGACAGCCTAAAGTATTGAATTTAAAACAATGCCTGCACTACTACTTAGAGCATCAGCAGGTAGTCATACGGCGCAGGACTGAATTTGAATTACGGAAAGCGGAAGCCCGCGCCCATATTTTAGAAGGGTTGCGCATTGCACTTGATAATTTGGATGCAGTCATTACGTTGATCCGCAGTTCCCAAACGACAGAAATTGCCCGTGAAGGCTTAATGACACAATTCTCACTTTCTGAAAAACAGGCGCAAGCTATCCTGGATATGCGTTTACAGCGTTTGACAGGTCTGGAACGTGAAAAAATTGAAGATGAATATCAGGCATTAATGGCTATAATTGCAGAATATAAAGCGATTCTTGCTGATGAGGAAAAGGTTCTTGAAATTATTCGTGAAGAGCTTCTTGAAATTAAAGAGCGTTTTGATGATAAACGGAGAACTGAAATCACATTAGCCGGCTTTGAAAGCCTGGAAGATGAGGATTTAATCCCAGAGGAAAATATAATCGTGACACTTACGCATAACGGTTATATTAAACGCTTGCCTGCAACCACATACCGCAGTCAAAAACGCGGAGGGCGCGGAATACAGGGTATGGGAACGAATACAGATGACTTCGTCGGTCACTTGTTAACCACATCGACTCATGACACTCTTTTATTCTTCACCAACAAAGGTAAAGTCTATCGTTCCAAAGGATATGAAATACCTGAATATGGTAGAACGGCAAAAGGATTGCCGCTTATCAACTTGTTGGAAGTCGATAAGGGCGAGTGGGTCAACGCAATCATACCTGTGAAGGAATTTGCTGACGATTGGTATTTATTCTTCACGACCAGACATGGGGTATCAAAGCGTACACCTTTGTCTTCTTTTGCAAATATCCGTAATAATGGTTTAATTGCCCTAGGTTTACGTGAAGATGATGAATTGATTTCTGTCCGTCTTACGAATGGAGAGAAACAGATCATAATTGGAACGAAGTCCGGGATGATGATTCGTTTCCCTGAGACGGATGTACGGACAATGGGACGTACTGCAGCGGGAGTTAAAGGAATTTCCTTAGGGACGAATGATGAAGTCGTCGGAATGGAAATTCTTGAAGATGATGAAGAAGTCCTCATCGTTACGAAAAACGGTTATGGCAAACGGACCTCTGCGGAAGAATACCGTATTCAAAGCCGTGGAGGGAAAGGAATAAAAACATGTAATGTCACTGAGAAAAATGGTGAACTAATAGCCGTGAAAACTGTTACGGGTGAAGATGAAGATTTGATGCTGATTACAGCAGCTGGTGTATTGATCCGGATGGAAGTCGAAGGCATTTCTAAAACGGGCCGTAATACACAGGGTGTTAAGCTCATCCGACTCGAATCCGCTGATAATGAATATGTTTCGACGGTAGCCATCGTAGGAAGAGAGGAAGAAGAAAAAGACATGGAAATAGAAACGGTCACGGCTCCTGATTCTGATTCTGAACCTACTGAAATTGAAAAAAATGAAGAAACTGAAAAAGATACGGAAGAATGATCTTTTCACAAAAAAGACCCAGGCAATTGAGCTGGGTCTTTTTTTGTGCTTAAGAAAAAATTCAAACTGATTTCAAGAGTGTTTGAATTTAAGCAAAAAGACTTATCATATTTAGGGTATTTAAAATAAAAAATGCTAATAAATTGAATTTATTTAGGTATTTAATCACAAAAAAAGATAGTTCCTACCATGTTTTTCAAATAGAATGATACTCGCCGATATTACCGAGGTGAAACGTTTTGCTAGTGAAAACTCGCTATTTAATCGAAGGCTGCATCCTGTCAAAAGAGATTAGAGGTCTTTCGAACAGACCCATTATGTATGAAAAAACAATATTGACCCGGCAATTAATCGAAGCGTTGCAAGTCTTTTTAATAACAGAGGTAAGCGTTGAAAAAACTTTGATTGATGGAAAGAGATTTCTGCCGAAAGAAGGAATGGATCAAGAATGGGATGAAATGGAAGAGTCAGCGGATTTCACGGATTTTTATCTTAAGTCAGTACAAACATATAAATGATTATTTAAAAATTGGCAAGCGGGCAGTAAAGTCGAGGTGGCCATGATTCGTTTAATCATGATCCCCCTTATGGACAAGGCTTTAGAGGAACCAGGAAACATTTTGAAAGCTGCACCACTATTGCAATAAAGAAGACTATGTATACCATCATGCCATTTCCATTGGATTAATAGGAGGATATATTGCATTTAAAATGAAATGCAATAGGGCTGATGTCTACCAAGCTGCAATTGGCGGATGTCTGGCAGATTGCGGGATGGCAAAGCTGCCACCAAGGTTATTAAGTAGAACGGGAAGCCTGACAGCAGATG
>NZ_CP126106.1:12500-97500 GCF_030123325.1 Peribacillus simplex
GCGTGAGGTCGATGGTTCGAGTCCATTTAGGCCCACCATTCCATTTCCCAAAACGGGGCCTTAGCTCAGCTGGGAGAGCGCCTGCCTTGCACGCAGGAGGTCAGCGGTTCGATCCCGCTAGGCTCCACCAATGAAACAATCACGTTGTGATTGGGACAGCTTGTTCCTTGAAAACTAGATAATAGATAGAAGGCAATTAATTTTTTTCAAAGCATCTGTAAGATCTTTTTTAACGGTTAAGTTAGAAAGGGCGCACGGTGGATGCCTTGGCACTAGGAGCCGATGAAGGACGGGACTAACACCGATATGCTTCGGGGAGCTGTAAGTAAGCTTTGATCCGGAGATTTCCGAATGGGGAAACCCACTGTTCGTAATGGAACAGTATCTTTACCTGAATACATAGGGTACTGAAGGCAGACCCGGGGAACTGAAACATCTAAGTACCCGGAGGAAGAGAAAGCAAACGCGATTTCCTGAGTAGCGGCGAGCGAAACGGAATTAGCCCAAACCAAGAGGCTTGCCTCTTGGGGTTGTAGGACACTCAACATGGAGTTACAAAGGAACGGGGTAAACGAAGTGATCTGGAAAGGTCCGTCGAAGAAGGTAAAAACCCTGTAGTTGAAACTTCGTTCCCTCCTGAGTGGATCCTGAGTACGGCGGGACACGAGAAATCCCGTCGGAAGCAGGGAGGACCATCTCCCAAGGCTAAATACTCCCTAGTGACCGATAGTGAACCAGTACCGTGAGGGAAAGGTGAAAAGCACCCCGGAAGGGGAGTGAAATAGATCCTGAAACCGTGTGCCTACAAGTAGTCAAAGCCCGTTAATGGGTAATGGCGTGCCTTTTGTAGAATGAACCGGCGAGTTACGATTTCATGCGAGGTTAAGTTGATGAGACGGAGCCGCAGCGAAAGCGAGTCTGAATAGGGCGAATGAGTATGAGGTCGTAGACCCGAAACCAGGTGATCTACCCATGTCCAGGGTGAAGTTCAGGTAACACTGAATGGAGGCCCGAACCCACGCACGTTGAAAAGTGCGGGGATGAGGTGTGGGTAGCGGAGAAATTCCAATCGAACCTGGAGATAGCTGGTTCTCTCCGAAATAGCTTTAGGGCTAGCCTCAAGATGAGAGTATTGGAGGTAGAGCACTGATTGGACTAGGGGCCCCCAACGGGTTACCGAATTCAGTCAAACTCCGAATGCCAAATACTTATTCTTGGGAGTCAGACTGCGAGTGATAAGATCCGTAGTCGAAAGGGAAACAGCCCAGACCACCAGCTAAGGTCCCAAAGTATACGTTAAGTGGAAAAGGATGTGGAGTTGCTTAGACAACCAGGATGTTGGCTTAGAAGCAGCCACCATTTAAAGAGTGCGTAATAGCTCACTGGTCGAGTGACTCCGCGCCGAAAATGTACCGGGGCTAAACGTATCACCGAAGCTGTGGATTGACACCATTGGTGTCGATGGTAGGAGAGCGTTCTAAGGGCGTTGAAGTCAGACCGGAAGGACTGGTGGAGCGCTTAGAAGTGAGAATGCCGGTATGAGTAGCGAAAGAAGGGTGAGAATCCCTTCCACCGAATGCCTAAGGTTTCCTGAGGAAGGCTCGTCCGCTCAGGGTTAGTCGGGACCTAAGCCGAGGCCGAAAGGCGTAGGCGATGGACAACAGGTTGATATTCCTGTACCACCTATACATCGTTTGAACGATGGGGGGACGCAGAAGGATAGGGTAAGCGCGCTGTTGGATATGCGCGTCCAAGCAGTTAGGCCGGAAACGAGGCAAATCCCGTTTCCATTAAGGCGGAGCTGTGATGGCGAGGGAAATATAGTACCGAAGTTCCTGATTCCACGCTGCCAAGAAAAGCCTCTAGTGAGATGTAAGGTGCCCGTACCGCAAACCGACACAGGTAGGCGAGGAGAGAATCCTAAGGTGTGCGAGAGAACTCTCGTTAAGGAACTCGGCAAAATGACCCCGTAACTTCGGGAGAAGGGGTGCTTTTTAGGGTGAATAGCCCAGAAAAGCCGCAGTGAATAGGCCCAGGCGACTGTTTAGCAAAAACACAGGTCTCTGCGAAGCCGCAAGGCGAAGTATAGGGGCTGACACCTGCCCGGTGCTGGAAGGTTAAGGGGAGAGGTTAGCGCAAGCGAAGCTTTGAACCGAAGCCCCAGTAAACGGCGGCCGTAACTATAACGGTCCTAAGGTAGCGAAATTCCTTGTCGGGTAAGTTCCGACCCGCACGAAAGGTGTAACGATCTGGGCACTGTCTCAACGAGAGACTCGGTGAAATTATAGTACCTGTGAAGATGCAGGTTACCCGCGACAGGACGGAAAGACCCCGTGGAGCTTTACTGCAGCCTGATATTGAATTTTGGTACAGCTTGTACAGGATAGGTAGGAGCCTGAGAAGCCGGAGCGCCAGCTTCGGTGGAGGCGTTGGTGGGATACTACCCTGGCTGTATTGAAATTCTAACCCGCGCCCCTCATCGGGGTGGGAGACAGTGTCAGGTGGGCAGTTTGACTGGGGCGGTCGCCTCCTAAAGAGTAACGGAGGCGCCCAAAGGTTCCCTCAGAATGGTTGGAAATCATTCGTAGAGTGTAAAGGCACAAGGGAGCTTGACTGCGAGACCTACAAGTCGAGCAGGGACGAAAGTCGGGCTTAGTGATCCGGTGGTTCCGCATGGAAGGGCCATCGCTCAACGGATAAAAGCTACCCCGGGGATAACAGGCTTATCTCCCCCAAGAGTCCACATCGACGGGGAGGTTTGGCACCTCGATGTCGGCTCATCGCATCCTGGGGCTGTAGTCGGTCCCAAGGGTTGGGCTGTTCGCCCATTAAAGCGGTACGCGAGCTGGGTTCAGAACGTCGTGAGACAGTTCGGTCCCTATCCGTCGCGGGCGCAGGAAATTTGAGAGGAGCTGTCCTTAGTACGAGAGGACCGGGATGGACGCACCGCTGGTGTACCAGTTGTCTTGCCAAAGGCATAGCTGGGTAGCTACGTGCGGACGGGATAAGTGCTGAAAGCATCTAAGCATGAAGCCCCCCTCAAGATGAGATTTCCCATGGCGCAAGCTAGTAAGATCCCTGAAAGATGATCAGGTTGATAGGTCAGAGGTGGAAGCATGGTGACATGTGGAGCTGACTGATACTAATAGATCGAGGACTTAACCAACGCTTTTTAAAAAATGAAATACCTTCTTATTATCTAGTTTTGAAGGAACAACGTTCCTTACATGTTTGGTGGCGATAGCGAAGAGGTCACACCCGTTCCCATTCCGAACACGGCAGTTAAGCTCTTCAGCGCCGATGGTAGTTGGGGGTTTCCCCCTGTGAGAGTAGGACGCCGCCAAGCCATTTAAAAAGATCAGCCATCCGGCTGGTCTTTTTTCGTCGTTCGGGACAAATCAATTGACCAATTGGATGTTGGAAGGATCAAAAATGGAACCTCTCGGACTTAATCCATTCAAATATTAAAAATGGCACCTTAGCTTGGCTTATTTTAAGAAATTGCACAATGCAAGGGTAATCATCATTGGGCATGGTTTTCATCAGTTCTGCCCACCATTCTGTCTCATAACGAGCTATTATGCTAAGGTTATAAGAAATCAAATAATGGATTAAAAGTTCAGGTAATGAAAAAGCTGACGAATCTTTATTTAGTGATAGCATGAACTGCCCCTCTGCCAAATTATACCGTATTGGGGAAGAAGCATTATGAATAGGAATGCCATCAGTTTTTAAATGCAGTGTCCCAGGCACTTCTGAAATACTGTAAGCTTGATTCGTTTTAGCTTTCAAAAATTCTTCCATCCGACTGCTGGACATTTGATAGCTATCCAATATCGCTGAGGGTAATTGAAAGCCATTCGAAGAGGGTAACAGGGCGACGAAATTTTTTTTGGAAATGGACCATGTAAAGTTTTGCATATCCGGGATTTCCTTTATCAGCGTCCCCATGGAAAATTTTTCACCCTCCAGATGCTTGATATGAAATAACTTCTCGGCAATGCAGGTGAAAAGTCCGTTCTTTTGCGTTTTCACTTCGTCCTTTAAAAATTCATATTGTTGTTTTTTCTTTTTTCTCGTAGTTACCCCATGGGCAAGCATCGAAGTTGATTCCGGATAATTGGGATCGATCGTGAGCAGACAAGCCTTTAACAATTGGGCGAATCCATAAAATGTAAGGATTGGTTGTATGGAAAGTGGTGCAATGGCAGCCTGATTATAATAAGTTTTAGCATGTTCGAGATGGTAAATAAATGGATAACAATTATCGTAACTTTTTATTTCCGCTTCTGCTATTTTTTCATGCGTATAACATTTTTGTAAAAAAAGTTGAGAGGAAGATGCGGAAAAAAAAGGTGTATATTTATCGAAATTATCATTGTTTTCAGGCATTGCAGCTATCCTCCGAATTAATAGAATAATCAAACATTTATTTCTCTTCTTGACAGTAGTATGTCCTATTGATAACCTACAAATAATATTTTTAAGCAGGAGGGGAAAATAATGTGGGAAAATAAATTTGCAAAAGAAGGTTTAACCTTTGATGATGTCCTATTAATTCCAGCGAAATCAGAGGTTTTGCCGAAAGATGTTAACCTTCAAGTCAACTTAGCTGAAAACTTAAAGCTCAACCTTCCTATCATCAGCGCAGGAATGGATACCGTGACAGAAGCCGAAATGGCAATTGCCATGGCTCGCCAAGGCGGATTAGGTATCATTCATAAAAATATGTCTATTGAGGCACAAGCTGAACTGGTGGATAAAGTAAAACGTTCAGAAAGCGGTGTTATTACCGATCCATTTTTCTTAACGCCAGATCACCAAGTATTTGATGCAGAGCATTTAATGGGTAAATATCGCATTTCGGGTGTTCCTGTAGTCAACAATATAGAGGATCAAAAACTTGTGGGTATCATTACAAACCGTGATTTGCGATTTATTTCCGATTTTTCCTTGAAGATTTCCAGTGTCATGACTGTAGAGAATCTGGTCACAGCGCCAGTGGGAACTAACTTGGAACAAGCAGAGAAGATCCTTCAAAAGTACAAAATTGAAAAGCTTCCCCTTGTAGACGATAATGGAGTCCTTAAAGGACTTATTACGATCAAGGATATAGAGAAAGTCATTGAGTTCCCGAATTCGGCGAAAGATAAGCAAGGAAGATTACTTGCAGGTGCTGCAGTCGGAGTGACTAAGGATACAATGAAGCGTGTGGAAATGCTAGTTAAGTCCCATGTCGATGCAATTGTACTTGATACTGCTCATGGTCATTCAGAAGGCGTCCTTGAAATGGTGAAGGAAATCCGCGGGACATATCCTGAATTGACGATCATTGCCGGTAATGTGGCAACAGCCGAAGGGACGAAAGCATTGATTGAAGCAGGTGCCGATGTAGTCAAAGTGGGAATAGGACCAGGGTCAATCTGTACGACAAGGGTTGTAGCTGGTGTAGGTGTTCCACAAATCACGGCAGTCTTCGATTGTGCGACAGAAGCAAGAAAACATGGTAAAACGATTATCGCTGATGGCGGAATTAAATACTCTGGTGATATTGTTAAAGCCCTGGCAGCAGGCGGACATGCAGTAATGCTTGGCAGTATGCTTGCAGGTGTAACTGAAAGCCCAGGCGAAACGGAAATTTTCCAAGGTCGCCGTTTTAAAGTGTATCGGGGTATGGGTTCTGTTGCTGCTATGGAAAAGGGATCTAAAGATCGTTACTTCCAAGAAGATAACAAGAAATTCGTACCGGAAGGCATCGAAGGTCGCCTTCCATACAAAGGACCTCTTTCAGATACGATTTTCCAACTGATTGGCGGCATTCGTTCAGGTATGGGATATTGCGGTACAGCCACATTGGAAGAGTTGAGAGAAAACTCCCAATTTGTTAAAATGACCGGTGCCGGGTTAAGGGAGAGCCATCCTCATGATGTCCAAATTACCAAAGAAGCACCGAACTACTCAATGTAATGAATTTAACATATAATTGTCATTAAAATTTATTGTTAAAATAGACAGAGTCTGCGATTACTCTGTCTATTTTTTTTATTTTTTCTGTGATAAACTAGACAAGGTGTCAAGGGAATTACATAAAGTTTCTTCTTTGTTATAGAGATTAGCTTAAAAGTTGGAGGTATTGGAAATTGAAAAAAATCAGCAAGATGACCCTCATTTTCACTTTTGTTTTTGTTCTTGTAATGTCGCAATTTGCCTATCAACCGGGGGAAGCTGTTGCTGAATCTGATAATTTAGGTTTAAAAGCAGAAGCAGCCATCATCATTGATGGTGAAACAGGACAAATCGTATATGAAAAGAATGCCGATAAAGTATTAGGAATTGCATCCATGTCTAAAATGATGACCGAGTACATCATTATGGAGTCAATTGAAAATGGGAAAATCAGTTGGGATCAAAAAGTTAAAATAAATAAATACGTACATGACCTTTCAAAAGCACCCAATTTATCGAATGTTGGGTTAACGGAAGGTGAAGATTATACAGTTAAGGAACTATATCAAGCTATGGCCGTCTATTCCGGAAATGCGGCAACAGTAGCTTTAGCACAGTTGGTTTCCGGAAGTGAAAAGAGCTTCGTTAAGTTAATGAATGAAAAAGCAAAGGAATTAGGCTTGAAACACCATAAATTCGTTAATGCCAGCGGTTTGAATAACTCCGATTTATTAGGACAATATCCTTCCGGCAATGAAGATAGTGAAAATATCATGACAGCAAAAGATACTGCCCTTCTTGCTTATCGTTTAATCAACGATTATCCGGAAGTGTTAAAAATCGCCAGCATTCCTAAATTGAAGTTCCGCGATGGAAAGGAATATCCGAACTTCAACTGGATGTTGCCAGGTCTGATATTTGAATATAAAGGCGTAGATGGACTGAAAACGGGATCTACCGACTTTGCCGGTTATGGACATACAGGGACGGTTATCCGGGACGGTCAGCGCTATATCACGGTGGTTATGAAGTCCACTAATAAAAACGAACGTTTTGCAGATAGCACTAAGCTCATGAACTATGCGTATGCAACCTTTAAAAAGGAAAAAGTCCTTCCAGCCAATTACCAGGTGAAAGGGAAAGAAACACTTTCAGTAGTAAAAGGCAAGGAAAAAAACGTTAAGATCCAATCTGAAAAAGCAATCGAGCTACTTGTTGAAAATGGTGAGAAAGATAACTATAAAACAGATTTAGTGATCGATAAAAACAAATTGAATGATGATGGCAAGCTTACTGCACCAATCAAAAAAGGTGAAAAGCTGGGTTACATCACAGTCACTCCTAAAAAAGGAGAAGATTACGGATACATTAACGGCGATCCGGTTAAGGTTAACGTCGTAGCTGCTGAATCTGTTGAAAAGGCAAACTGGTTCGTATTATCAATGCGAGCGGTTGGCGGATTCTTTGGTGACGTATGGAGCAGTGTAGCTTCTACTGTTAAAGGCTGGTTTTAAGTTTCGCGTATAAAACGGTTGCGAAATGTATAAAATTATAGTACATTATGGAAAACAATCTGATTATATAAGAAAGCAATGACAGGAAATAGTAACAAGTATTTCTTTCTATAGAGAGCCGATGGCTGGTGGAAATCGGTGTGAGAGTTTTGTGAATCCCTCCTGGAGCAGAGTATGGAAAGCCTTTTGGGTCAGTAAATACTTTCGGTTAAAAGCCGTTATCGAGATAAGTGGTAGGCGTTTTTCATAGGCCTTCAACTAGGGTGGCAACGCGGGTTAACTCTCGTCCCTTCTTCAGGGGACGGGAGTTTTTTGCGTTCTTTGATAAATCATCAAATTATTAAGGAGGAACTGAAAATGTTGGATTTGAAATATGTAAGAAATAATTTTGAAGAAGTGAAGCGTGTATTGCAATTTAGAGGGGAAGATTTGACCGATTTAGGTAAATTCGAGGAACTGGATGTAAAGCGTCGGACTTTGATTGCCGATACGGAAAAGTTGAAAAGCCAAAGAAATGAAGTTTCGCAGCAAGTGGCCGTATTGAAACGGGAAAAAAAGGATGCAGATCAGTTGATTGCCCAAATGCGTGAAGTTGGTGACCGTATCAAAGGGTTCGATGATGAACTTCGTGAAGTGGAAGCCCAGTTAGAAACATTACTTCTTTCCATTCCGAATATTCCGCATGATAGTGTGCCTGTTGGTGAGACGGAAGACGATAATGTCGAAATTCGTAAATGGGGAGAGTTACCGGAATTCAAGTTTGAACCGAAACCACACTGGGATGTAGCTGGAGATCTAGGCATCCTGGATTTTGAACGGGCAGCAAAAGTGACCGGAAGCCGATTTGTATTTTATAGGGGGCTTGGTGCTAGATTAGAGCGTGCTTTAATTAGCTTTATGTTGGACCTTCATGTTGAGGAACACGGATATGAAGAAATGCTGCCGCCATATATGGTGAACCGTGCAAGCATGACTGGCACAGGTCAATTGCCAAAATTCGAAGAGGATGCTTTCCGTATCGAAAGTGATGATTACTTCTTAATTCCTACAGCTGAGGTCCCGGTGACAAACTTCCATCGTGATGAAATCATGAGCACGGACGATCTGCCGATAAGCTATGCGGCATACAGCGCTTCATTCCGTTCAGAGGCAGGGTCTGCTGGTCGTGATACCCGCGGGTTAATTCGTCAGCACCAGTTCAATAAAGTTGAACTAGTGAAGTTCGTGAAGCCGGAAGATTCTTATGCAGAGTTGGAGAACCTCACTGGGCATGCCGAAAAGGTCCTTCAATTGCTAGGCCTTCCATACCGGGTGCTGAGCATGTGTACGGGAGATCTTGGATTCACTGCTGCTAAAAAGTATGATATCGAGGTTTGGATTCCGAGTTATGGAACGTACCGAGAAATTTCTTCTTGCAGTAACTTTGAAGCATTCCAGGCTAGACGGGCCAATATCCGCTTCAGACGTGATGCAAAAGGCAAACCGGAACACGTCCATACTCTTAATGGATCAGGTCTGGCAATCGGCCGTACAGTCGCTGCCCTTTTGGAAAA
Source organism: Peribacillus simplex (assembly GCF_030123325.1). Lineage (NCBI taxonomy): Bacteria > Bacillati > Bacillota > Bacilli > Caryophanales > Bacillaceae > Peribacillus > Peribacillus simplex. Next base: position 21,514 of record NZ_CP126106.1, read on the forward strand.
TTATCAGCAGGAAGATGGCAGTGTTATCATTCCTGAAGTATTACGTCCATATATGCGCGGTGTGGAAGTCATTAAACCGTAAGTTAAAAGGAATCAGCTTCTGATTAAAGAGGCTGATTCTCCTTTTTATCAAAGTTTGAAATTATTTTAAAAAAACTTTATAGAGGGCTTGACTTTAATTTTAATTCCATGTAATATAATAAATGTTGATACGGAGGTATACCCAAGTCCGGCTGAAGGGATCGGTCTTGAAAACCGACAGGGGAGTCAAATCCCGCGGGGGTTCGAATCCCTCTACCTCCTCCATAACTTATTAATAACCACAGCGCATAAATTGGATATCGATAAAATCCGTTACAGATATGTAACGGATTTTTTGTTTTCTAATATATTAAAAAACCACCGGATAACCGGTGGTTTTTTTGTTTTACACATTTCGCAATAACTTGGTTTGCTCCATATATTCGGCAATCCTTTTTATAAGAGGTTCGATGCTTGCTTCATCCTGCATAAGGTCGTATTCGTTTATATTTAACCGAAGGACAGGGCAGGCGTTGAATTGATCGATCCATTCTTCGTAACGGCCGTGCATTTCCTGCCAATATTCAATTGGGGTATGCTGTTCCATTGGACGGCCACGCTCTTGGATCCGGTAGAGGATATCATCCAGTGAGCCTTCGAGATAGATAAGTAAATCAGGGTGCGGGAAGTATGGCGTCATTACCATGGCGTTGAAAAGGCTTGTATAAGTTTCGTAGTCCACATCATTCATCGTGCCTTTTTCATAATGCATTTTTGCAAATATCCCGGTGTCTTCATAAATGGAACGGTCTTGGATAAAACCGCCGCCATATTCGAAGATTTTTTTTTGCTCTTTAAAACGTTCAGCGAGGAAATAGATTTGCAGGTGGAAACTCCAACGATTAAAATCATCGTAAAACTTATCCAGATAGGGGTTCGTATCAACCTTTTCAAAGGATGTCCTGAATTGAAGGGCATTGGCTAAAGCATTGGTCATGGTCGATTTTCCTACGCCAACCGTCCCTGCTATCGTAATGACAGCGTTGTTTGGAATATTATATTTCTTTCGTAAGTTCATTTGACTTTACTCCTTTGTGCAGGGCATTCTCTATTTTGCTGATTATCGTTTTCAAATCATCCTTGTTCCCGACAAAATCCAGCTCATCTCCGTTGAATGTAAGAACAGGTATGTCGGGGTGCTGTTTCTCAAATGCTTCCATGAATGTTCGATAATCCGCGGATAACTGCTCTAAATAAATGGAGGATATATTTTTTTCGAATTCACGACCTCTTTTACCGATTCGGGAGATAAGAGTATCAAGACTTGCATTTAAATAAATCACCATATTAGGTTTAGGCATATCCCGTGTTAAAATATTGAATATTTCAAGGTATTTATTGTATTGTCCGTTCTTTAACGTTCGTTCAGCAAATATCAAGTTCTTGAATATATGGTAATCAGCCACCACGGCTTGTTTATTAGTAAGATACTTTTTTTCGATATCTTCCAATTGTTTATACCGGTTACACAGAAAAAACATTTCTGTTTGAAAGCTCCACTCATCAATATCTTTATAGAATTTCCCGAGAAATGGATTCTCATCTACAATTTCCTTCAATAATGAAATTTGAAAATGATCTGCGATAACTTTTGCAAGTGATGTTTTTCCCACGCCGATTGGACCTTCGACGGTGATAAATGGGGTGGATTTCATCCAATCTGTCCTCCTTCATGAGGTATCAAGCTGAAATTCCCGGTTATTAGGTTTTTCGCCAAGAGATATTGTATCACAGACTTGGGACTTTAGTGACATTTTTGTCAGGTTGATAAAGAAAGAGAATGAAAGAGTGTTCATTGGGGGTGGTATGTAGGTTAGTGCCTTTTCGATTGAATGCTTAAAAGTCTTCACCTTCTTTAATGGATGCCTTGAGAACATGGTTCATCATCTTTAATGCGTAATGATTATCTTCCTTTGATGCAGAAGCGATGCAATCCTTCGGAATCCATAATTTATATTCCCGCATATAGGCATCATTGGCTGTGAATAGCACGCAGATGTTGCCAGCTATGCCAGTAATGATCAGGGTTTCCACGTTTAATCGTTTAAGTAGTGTATTGAGTGCCGTCCCATAAAATGCGGAATGTTTCGGCTTGATGAGAAAAAATTCGTCCGGTTGAGGTTTTATCCTTTCGATTAATGAGGCATTTCCTTCATTTTTACATCTACTAATAATTTTATCGAAGTCAGCTTGCCATAAATCATAATGGTCGTTTATATAAATGATTGGAAAACCTTTTACTTTCATTTGCTTTTTTATTTTCAAAATCGGGTCGACGATAAGTTTCGTATGTTCAAGGAGCATATTTCCGTATTTGAAATCAAAATCATTGATCATATCAATGATAAGCAAAGCAAAAGAAGGTGAGTCAGGTCGATTCATGGTATATCCTCCTGTATTGTGAGAATTTACTTGCAGCACGTATGCCTCATGCGTTACTATTCTTTAGAATAAGTAGTATGACCTTTATTTTTGTCTTATATTTGTCTGTTTACTCCTACTTAATATGAGGGGGTTTTTTTATGAAGGATGATGTTTATTACATGAATTTAGCCTTAAAGGAAGCAAAAAAGGCGCAGATGTTGAATGAAGTGCCGATTGGCGCTTTAATCGTAATAGATGATCAAGTTATTTCGACAGGGCATAACCTGAGGGAAACTGAACAGAATGCGACGGCACATGCGGAGCTACTTGCGATCAATGAGGCTTGCAAGGAACTTGGCAGTTGGCGCCTTGAAAATGCGACATTATATGTAACGCTGGAACCTTGTCCCATGTGTGCAGGGGCCATCTTGCAATCAAGGGTAAAAAGGGTTGTTTTTGGAGCGCATGATCCTAAGGCTGGGTGTGCAGGGACATTCATGGATTTACTTCGTGATGAACGCTTTAACCATCAATGTGATGTAACAAGCGGTGTATTAGGGGAAGAGTGCGGCTGGATATTGACTTCTTTTTTTAAAGAGCTTAGGGATAGAAAGAAAACTTTGAAAAGAGAGCAAGCACTCAAGATTGCCGAAGAAAATGAATAGGGGAAAACGAATGTTGAAAAAAGGTTTGCTTCGTTTGATAAATTTGGAATCAAACTGTTCATGAACAACACTTGCGTTTTTTTTGTTACCTTAGTATAATGAATTATGCGTCGACGTGACGCTATGAATTTGGTATTACTTTTGCCGTGCTAGACGGGGAGGTAGCGGTGCCCTGTACTCGCAATCCGCTCTAGCGAGGTTGAATCCCTTCTCGAGGTTAGCATTCTGTAGGGCCTGCCTTAAGTAAGTGGTGTTGACGCCCGGGTCCTGCGCAATGGGACTCTATGAACCATGTCAGGTCCGGAAGGAAGCAGCATTAAGTGGAAGTTCTCATGTGCCGCAGGGTTGCCTGGGTCGAGCTAACTGCTTAAGTAACGCTTATGGTTGCTAATCGACAGAAGGTGCACGGCAGTTATTTTACATAAACAAAAAACTCATTCGTATCGGGTGGGTTTTTTTTTATGCCAAGAAGGTGAAGTGCTTGGCATTTTTGAAAAAAATGAGGCAATGATGAAATTTCTTTTTAGACTTTGAAATAAAGGAAATCAGTAATGTATAATAAACAAGATGGAGAAAAGAAGGAGGGATTTCCGTGGGGTATCAAGCATTATACCGGGTATGGCGGCCACAACAATTCATTGATGTAGTCGGGCAGGAACATGTAACGAAAACGTTGCAGAATGCCTTGGTCGGGCAGAAGGTTTCGCATGCCTATTTATTTTCCGGTCCACGTGGAACAGGGAAAACAAGTGCTGCCAAAATTCTAGCAAAAGCAGTGAATTGTGAGCATGCCCCGACAAGTGAGCCCTGTAACGAATGTGCTACCTGCCGCGGAATCACCGATGGCTCCATATCAGATGTTATAGAAATTGATGCAGCATCCAATAATGGTGTCGAGGAAATCCGTGACATTCGTGACAAGGTCAAATATGCACCTAACGCGGTTACATATAAAGTTTACATCATTGATGAGGTACATATGCTTTCACAAGGGGCTTTCAATGCGCTTTTAAAGACATTGGAAGAGCCTCCGAAGCACGTGATTTTTATATTGGCGACGACTGAACCTCATAAGATTCCACTAACAATCATTTCCCGTTGCCAAAGGTTTGATTTTAAAAGGATCCAGCCTCAAGATATAGTTGGCAGGATGTCACAAATCATTGCAGAAACAGGTGTTTCCTGTGATGAACAGGCCCTGCATATCATTGCGAGGGCAGCCGAAGGCGGGATGCGAGATGCACTAAGCCTTCTTGATCAAGCGATATCCTTCAGTTCGGAGACGGTTTCTGTGGAAGATGCATTGACTGTCACCGGTTCTGTGTCACAGGCATTTTTAAGCCGGCTGGCAAAAGCTATATATGATAAAGAAGTAGCGGTGGCGCTTGAAGTCCTTGAACAATTGCTGGCCATGGGGAAAGATCCGGCTAGGTTCATAGAAGACATGATTTATTATTTCCGTGACATGCTTTTGTATCAAACGGCACCGGCACTGGCGGAATCCTTCGAGCGTGTTTTGATTGATCCCCAATTTAAGGAATTGGCAGAAGTAATCTCTTCTGAATCGATTTACTCCATCATTGAAAGCTTCAATCAAACACAGCAGGATATGAAATGGACAAATCATCCAAGGATTTTCCTTGAAGTGGCTCTTGTGAAGTTATGTAATGAGCAAAGGCCAAATCAAAGTGATAACGGGCAGCTCCAACAGTTGCAGCAGAAAATAGAAGATTTAGAGAAGAAATTACTCGAAATGCAGAAAAACGGCATTCCGGCGGCCATGACGGAAAAACCTGCAGAGCAGGCTAAGGCGCAAAGGGCCGTTAAAAAGGCGTATAAAGCTCCTGCTGGAAAGATCAATCAAGTATTGAAACAAGCTACGAAGCCAAATCTTAATGCTGTGAAAAGTAAGTGGGGGGAAGTGCTTGAACAGTTAGGTCAGCAAAACCAAAAGTCATTGGCAGCTTTATTGACGGAGGCAGAACCTGTTGCTGCGTCTACTGAAGCTTTTGTGGTAAAATTCAAATATGATATTCATTGTCAAATGGCAATGGAAAATAACCGTTTCGTGGAAGTAATAGCCTCGATCATGCAGCAATTGACCGGACGCCGAATGGAGATAGCTGGAGTTCCGGAGAGCCAGTGGCAAAGGTTGCGGGAGGATTTCATATCGACACAGCAGTTCGACGGTCCAGAAGAAACGGAATCAAAAGAAGAAGACCCCTTTATAGCAGAGGCTAGAAAATTAGTCGGCGATGATTTACTTGAAATTAAAGAATAATTGGAGGTAAGAAGAATGGGTATGCGCGGCGGTAATATGCAGAACATGATGAAACAAATGCAAAAGATGCAAAAGAAGATGGCAGAGGCACAAGAAGAATTAGGTGAAAAAAAGGTCGAAGGAACTGCTGGCGGCGGAATGGTGACGGTCATCGTGACTGGACATAAAGAAATAGTCGATGTAGTCATCAAACCGGAAGTTGTCGATCCGGATGATATCGATATGCTTCAGGATTTAGTGCTGGCTGCGACTAATGATGCTTTGAAAAAGGCGGAAGAACTGACAAACCAAACGATGGGACAATTCACTAAGGGAATGAACCTTCCGGGTATGTTTTAAGCAAGTTCAAAAGAAACTTCCTTTTAGGGGGTTTCTTTTGAAATTTTTAGGAGGAATTCGATGCATTATCCAGAACCAATTTCCAAGCTCATTGACAGTTTTATGAAATTGCCGGGGATTGGTCCTAAAACGGCTGCTCGATTAGCCTTTCATGTACTAGGCATGAAGGAAGATACTGTTTTGGATTTTGCAAAAGCACTTGTAAATGCTAAGCGGAATCTTATGTATTGCTCAGTCTGTGGTCATATTACAGATCAAGATCCCTGTTATATCTGCGAGGATCAAAAGAGGGACAGAAGTTTGATTTGTGTGGTTCAGGACCCGAAAGATGTAATAGCTATGGAAAAGATGAGAGAGTTCAATGGTTTATACCATGTCCTGCATGGCAGTATTTCCCCGATGGACGGAATCGGTCCGGAAGATATAAATATTCCTGATTTATTAAAGCGCCTGCAAGATGAAACAGTGCTGGAGGTAATTTTGGCTACTAATCCTAACATTGAAGGTGAAGCGACAGCCATGTATATTTCGCGGCTGCTTAGACCATCAGGCATCAAAGTGACCCGAATTGCCCACGGACTTCCTGTTGGCGGAGATTTGGAGTATGCGGATGAAGTGACGCTATCAAAAGCAATAGAAGGAAGAAGAGAAATATAAGATAGCTGGGAGGACTTCACTTGTTCTTTCGTAAAAAAAAGAAACTTCGGAATGAATTCAATGATTCATTGATTGAAGAGCTTGAACATTTGAAATGGAATTGGCATAATCAAAAATCATTACTTGAAAAAAGCGTTGATCCATCTGAGGAAGTAATCGCCCAAACGAGACTGGCGGAAGTGAAATATTTTTACTTATTCAGGGAAGTTAAAAGAAGGAATGTCCGCTTAAAAAGATGATAGGGAAATGGCTGTGAAGGATTGCTGATCCTCATGGCCATTTTTTTCGGTTCTTAATCCATCGATTTCTTCATATAAGTGTAGTACAAGCTTGCGGGGAGGAATGAGTTTGGAACCAGTTGTCTTTGTTGCCGTAATTGGCGGCCTGATTTTAATGCTCCTCATTATCGGGGCGCCATTAAGACCTGTCCGGTTTATAGGGCAGGGGATTATAAAGGTCATTATCGGTGCAGCATTTTTGTTCTTTTTGAATACACTTGGGAATCAAGCGGGCATTCATGTACCCATCAACCCCGTTACCTCGGCAGTCGCCGGCCTGCTTGGAATACCGGGGGTTGCCGCTTTGGCGGCCATTGGTTATTGGATCATTTAAAGGATATTGCGTCGAAGTCATTCTTATGAAAACCCCATGGATATCTCCTTGGGGTTTTTATCATGTTATAGTTTTTTTAAAAAAAACTAATTAAACGATTGACGATAACCCTTCAACCTGATAATATATTAGGAGTCGCCAATAACGACATCGTCAGTTGCTCAATCGAAAAAAACAAATTGAAATAATTGTTGACATTAGGTTGAGTAAGTGATAAGATAATAAAGTCGCTTACGAAGTAACGACAAAAAATCGCTCTTTGAAAACTGAACAAAACAAAGCGCCAACGTTAAATTTTAAGTGAGCACACACTATCAAAAAAGCAAATGAGCAAGTCAAACATTTCTTCGGAGAGTTTGATCCTGGCTCAGGACGAACGCTGGCGGCGTGCCTAATACATGCAAGTCGAGCGAATCGACGGGAGCTTGCTCCCTGAGATTAGCGGCGGACGGGTGAGTAACACGTGGGCAACCTGCCTATAAGACTGGGATAACTTCGGGAAACCGGAGCTAATACCGGATACGTTCTTTTCTCGCATGAGAGAAGATGGAAAGACGGTTTACGCTGTCACTTATAGATGGGCCCGCGGCGCATTAGCTAGTTGGTGAGGTAATGGCTCACCAAGGCGACGATGCGTAGCCGACCTGAGAGGGTGATCGGCCACACTGGGACTGAGACACGGCCCAGACTCCTACGGGAGGCAGCAGTAGGGAATCTTCCGCAATGGACGAAAGTCTGACGGAGCAACGCCGCGTGAACGAAGAAGGCCTTCGGGTCGTAAAGTTCTGTTGTTAGGGAAGAACAAGTACCAGAGTAACTGCTGGTACCTTGACGGTACCTAACCAGAAAGCCACGGCTAACTACGTGCCAGCAGCCGCGGTAATACGTAGGTGGCAAGCGTTGTCCGGAATTATTGGGCGTAAAGCGCGCGCAGGTGGTTCCTTAAGTCTGATGTGAAAGCCCACGGCTCAACCGTGGAGGGTCATTGGAAACTGGGGGACTTGAGTGCAGAAGAGGAAAGTGGAATTCCAAGTGTAGCGGTGAAATGCGTAGAGATTTGGAGGAACACCAGTGGCGAAGGCGACTTTCTGGTCTGTAACTGACACTGAGGCGCGAAAGCGTGGGGAGCAAACAGGATTAGATACCCTGGTAGTCCACGCCGTAAACGATGAGTGCTAAGTGTTAGAGGGTTTCCGCCCTTTAGTGCTGCAGCTAACGCATTAAGCACTCCGCCTGGGGAGTACGGCCGCAAGGCTGAAACTCAAAGGAATTGACGGGGGCCCGCACAAGCGGTGGAGCATGTGGTTTAATTCGAAGCAACGCGAAGAACCTTACCAGGTCTTGACATCCTCTGACAACCCTAGAGATAGGGCTTTCCCCTTCGGGGGACAGAGTGACAGGTGGTGCATGGTTGTCGTCAGCTCGTGTCGTGAGATGTTGGGTTAAGTCCCGCAACGAGCGCAACCCTTGATCTTAGTTGCCAGCATTCAGTTGGGCACTCTAAGGTGACTGCCGGTGACAAACCGGAGGAAGGTGGGGATGACGTCAAATCATCATGCCCCTTATGACCTGGGCTACACACGTGCTACAATGGATGGTACAAAGGGCTGCAAACCTGCGAAGGTAAGCGAATCCCATAAAGCCATTCTCAGTTCGGATTGCAGGCTGCAACTCGCCTGCATGAAGCCGGAATCGCTAGTAATCGCGGATCAGCATGCCGCGGTGAATACGTTCCCGGGCCTTGTACACACCGCCCGTCACACCACGAGAGTTTGTAACACCCGAAGTCGGTGAGGTAACCTTCATGGAGCCAGCCGCCTAAGGTGGGACAGATGATTGGGGTGAAGTCGTAACAAGGTAGCCGTATCGGAAGGTGCGGCTGGATCACCTCCTTTCTAAGGATAATTACGAGGCGCTTTTGTTTTGTTCAGTTTTGAATGAGTGATTCATTCAATTAAATAGCAATCCCGCGATAAGCTTGGGAAGCAGAAGCTTATTATTTATGTGAATGGGCCTATAGCTCAGCTGGTTAGAGCGCACGCCTGATAAGCGTGAGGTCGATGGTTCGAGTCCATTTAGGCCCACCATTCCATTTCCCAAAACGGGGCCTTAGCTCAGCTGGGAGAGCGCCTGCCTTGCACGCAGGAGGTCAGCGGTTCGATCCCGCTAGGCTCCACCAATGAAACAATCACGTTGTGATTGGGACAGCTTGTTCCTTGAAAACTAGATAATAGATAGAAGGCAATTAATTTTTTTCAAAGCATCTGTAAGATCTTTTTTAACGGTTAAGTTAGAAAGGGCGCACGGTGGATGCCTTGGCACTAGGAGCCGATGAAGGACGGGACTAACACCGATATGCTTCGGGGAGCTGTAAGTAAGCTTTGATCCGGAGATTTCCGAATGGGGAAACCCACTGTTCGTAATGGAACAGTATCTTTACCTGAATACATAGGGTACTGAAGGCAGACCCGGGGAACTGAAACATCTAAGTACCCGGAGGAAGAGAAAGCAAACGCGATTTCCTGAGTAGCGGCGAGCGAAACGGAATTAGCCCAAACCAAGAGGCTTGCCTCTTGGGGTTGTAGGACACTCAACATGGAGTTACAAAGGAACGGGGTAAACGAAGTGATCTGGAAAGGTCCGTCGAAGAAGGTAAAAACCCTGTAGTTGAAACTTCGTTCCCTCCTGAGTGGATCCTGAGTACGGCGGGACACGAGAAATCCCGTCGGAAGCAGGGAGGACCATCTCCCAAGGCTAAATACTCCCTAGTGACCGATAGTGAACCAGTACCGTGAGGGAAAGGTGAAAAGCACCCCGGAAGGGGAGTGAAATAGATCCTGAAACCGTGTGCCTACAAGTAGTCAAAGCCCGTTAATGGGTAATGGCGTGCCTTTTGTAGAATGAACCGGCGAGTTACGATTTCATGCGAGGTTAAGTTGATGAGACGGAGCCGCAGCGAAAGCGAGTCTGAATAGGGCGAATGAGTATGAGGTCGTAGACCCGAAACCAGGTGATCTACCCATGTCCAGGGTGAAGTTCAGGTAACACTGAATGGAGGCCCGAACCCACGCACGTTGAAAAGTGCGGGGATGAGGTGTGGGTAGCGGAGAAATTCCAATCGAACCTGGAGATAGCTGGTTCTCTCCGAAATAGCTTTAGGGCTAGCCTCAAGATGAGAGTATTGGAGGTAGAGCACTGATTGGACTAGGGGCCCCCAACGGGTTACCGAATTCAGTCAAACTCCGAATGCCAAATACTTATTCTTGGGAGTCAGACTGCGAGTGATAAGATCCGTAGTCGAAAGGGAAACAGCCCAGACCACCAGCTAAGGTCCCAAAGTATACGTTAAGTGGAAAAGGATGTGGAGTTGCTTAGACAACCAGGATGTTGGCTTAGAAGCAGCCACCATTTAAAGAGTGCGTAATAGCTCACTGGTCGAGTGACTCCGCGCCGAAAATGTACCGGGGCTAAACGTATCACCGAAGCTGTGGATTGACACCATTGGTGTCGATGGTAGGAGAGCGTTCTAAGGGCGTTGAAGTCAGACCGGAAGGACTGGTGGAGCGCTTAGAAGTGAGAATGCCGGTATGAGTAGCGAAAGAAGGGTGAGAATCCCTTCCACCGAATGCCTAAGGTTTCCTGAGGAAGGCTCGTCCGCTCAGGGTTAGTCGGGACCTAAGCCGAGGCCGAAAGGCGTAGGCGATGGACAACAGGTTGATATTCCTGTACCACCTATACATCGTTTGAACGATGGGGGGACGCAGAAGGATAGGGTAAGCGCGCTGTTGGATATGCGCGTCCAAGCAGTTAGGCCGGAAACGAGGCAAATCCCGTTTCCATTAAGGCGGAGCTGTGATGGCGAGGGAAATATAGTACCGAAGTTCCTGATTCCACGCTGCCAAGAAAAGCCTCTAGTGAGATGTAAGGTGCCCGTACCGCAAACCGACACAGGTAGGCGAGGAGAGAATCCTAAGGTGTGCGAGAGAACTCTCGTTAAGGAACTCGGCAAAATGACCCCGTAACTTCGGGAGAAGGGGTGCTTTTTAGGGTGAATAGCCCAGAAAAGCCGCAGTGAATAGGCCCAGGCGACTGTTTAGCAAAAACACAGGTCTCTGCGAAGCCGCAAGGCGAAGTATAGGGGCTGACACCTGCCCGGTGCTGGAAGGTTAAGGGGAGAGGTTAGCGCAAGCGAAGCTTTGAACCGAAGCCCCAGTAAACGGCGGCCGTAACTATAACGGTCCTAAGGTAGCGAAATTCCTTGTCGGGTAAGTTCCGACCCGCACGAAAGGTGTAACGATCTGGGCACTGTCTCAACGAGAGACTCGGTGAAATTATAGTACCTGTGAAGATGCAGGTTACCCGCGACAGGACGGAAAGACCCCGTGGAGCTTTACTGCAGCCTGATATTGAATTTTGGTACAGCTTGTACAGGATAGGTAGGAGCCTGAGAAGCCGGAGCGCCAGCTTCGGTGGAGGCGTTGGTGGGATACTACCCTGGCTGTATTGAAATTCTAACCCGCGCCCCTCATCGGGGTGGGAGACAGTGTCAGGTGGGCAGTTTGACTGGGGCGGTCGCCTCCTAAAGAGTAACGGAGGCGCCCAAAGGTTCCCTCAGAATGGTTGGAAATCATTCGTAGAGTGTAAAGGCACAAGGGAGCTTGACTGCGAGACCTACAAGTCGAGCAGGGACGAAAGTCGGGCTTAGTGATCCGGTGGTTCCGCATGGAAGGGCCATCGCTCAACGGATAAAAGCTACCCCGGGGATAACAGGCTTATCTCCCCCAAGAGTCCACATCGACGGGGAGGTTTGGCACCTCGATGTCGGCTCATCGCATCCTGGGGCTGTAGTCGGTCCCAAGGGTTGGGCTGTTCGCCCATTAAAGCGGTACGCGAGCTGGGTTCAGAACGTCGTGAGACAGTTCGGTCCCTATCCGTCGCGGGCGCAGGAAATTTGAGAGGAGCTGTCCTTAGTACGAGAGGACCGGGATGGACGCACCGCTGGTGTACCAGTTGTCTTGCCAAAGGCATAGCTGGGTAGCTACGTGCGGACGGGATAAGTGCTGAAAGCATCTAAGCATGAAGCCCCCCTCAAGATGAGATTTCCCATGGCGCAAGCTAGTAAGATCCCTGAAAGATGATCAGGTTGATAGGTCAGAGGTGGAAGCATGGTGACATGTGGAGCTGACTGATACTAATAGATCGAGGACTTAACCAACGCTTTTTAAAAAATGAAATACCTTCTTATTATCTAGTTTTGAAGGAACAACGTTCCTTACATGTTTGGTGGCGATAGCGAAGAGGTCACACCCGTTCCCATTCCGAACACGGCAGTTAAGCTCTTCAGCGCCGATGGTAGTTGGGGGTTTCCCCCTGTGAGAGTAGGACGCCGCCAAGCCATTTAGAAAGATCAGCCATCCGGCTGGTCTTTTTTTGCATAATGCAAAGGAAAATCATTGGATATAAAGGGATTATCAATTAAGGAAACTTTTATAAAGACATACACGTATTGAAATTCCCCATCATACATTGTTAAAAGCATCCCGGGTTCTCTTAAACTATTTAAATTCATGTATGCGAACAATGGTTTTTGGGGAGAATGCAGGTATGGAGGTGGAGATGTTGGGGACAACAACAACCAAAACAACGGCAGGGGAAACGTGCGCGGTTTGTGAACAAATAAAAGGGATGGGAATACATCTATATACGACTTTTATTTGTGAGGAATGCGAAAGGGATATGATTGGCACGGATACGAACGATCCCAAGTACCAATATTACTTAAAGCAATTAAGAAAAATCACTAATCCTGAAATATTATCATGAAAAAATAGTGTGTGGAAAGTTAAAGAGTCAGAGAAAAAAGAAATGATGTGTTTCTTTAATCTCTGATTCTTTTTTTGGTACTTTAGAAGAATGCTTGGCAACGTGCTCCCATGTTTCTGTATGTTCCCTCCAAACAGACGGTTCGGAGACGCATAATTGCCTTTCAGTCGACGCAATATGAGATAAAATTGAACTTATTTGATAAAATGAAAAAATACTATGATATGAGGGAAGAGAAAAATGAATCAATCACAGACACCGTTGTTCGATGCAATGAGTGCTTTTCATAAAAAAAGCCCAATATCTCTGCATGTCCCAGGGCATAAAAATGGATGGGTGTTTAATAAAAAGGGCCAAGCCTTATACAACCCCATTCTTGGTATTGATGCCACGGAGATAAGCGGTTTAGATGACCTGCATGCTCCAGAGGGCGCCATTTTACAGTCCGAGCGACTACTCTCTGACCTATATGGGGTAAAGCGGAGTTATTTTTTGGTTAATGGGTCCACCGTGGGCAACATTGCCATGATTCTTGCTGCCTGCCGGGAAGGCGATAAGGTCCTTGTCCAAAGAAACTGCCATAAATCAATTTTACATGGATTGATGTTAGCGAATGTACATCCGATCTTTTTACAACCAGCTTATTATGAGAAATGGAGCATTGCTGGCGGTGTGGGATCAAAATTAATTGAAGAAGCCTTGAGTGTACATCCAGATGTAAAAGCCATCATTGTGACCTATCCTAATTATTATGGTCTTGGTGAAGACTTGACGGAAATGGTAGGACTCGCACATCAAAAAGGGATTCCTGTGCTGGTGGACGAGGCACATGGCGCTCATTTTCAGTTAGGAAGTCCGTTTCCAAAGCCGGCAATTTTGGCAGGGGCGGATGCCGTTGTCCATTCAGCGCATAAAACACTGCCGGCTATGACGATGGGATCATTTCTTCATGTGAATTCATCCTTGGTTGATGTCGATCAAGTATCATTCTATTTACAAATGCTTCAGTCGAGCAGTCCATCTTACCCAATTATGGGATCGCTCGACTTGGCTAGGGCCTACTTAGCCGCTTTTACATCAGAAGATAAAATATCCCTTATTGAAAAGATATCAGACTTCAGAGGGGAATTAGGTGCCCTTCAAACAGTAAGGGTCCTGGAGGCGCCACTAGGCACCTTGGCAGACCCGTTGAAAGTGGTCATTCAATCAACAAATGGTTTAAGCGGGTTTGAATTACAGCAGCTATGTGAAGCCCAAGGCATTTTTACTGAATTGGCTGATCCTCATAATTTATTAATGATTTTACCCTTATTAAAAATGGGTACCGAATTTCCTTTTCAGGAAATCGTTCAAACCATAAAATGTGCCACTGAAGACAGAACTGGAAACAAGGAATCAGATCTCGGGGGCCTATGGCCTGATGGAAGGTCAATGACAGGACTTGAAATGCCATACTCCGTCATGAAGCAAAGTAAATCAAAATCTGTCACATTACGCAATGCAGTGGGTGAAGTATCTGCCGAGATGGTCATTCCTTATCCGCCGGGCATCCCTTTGATTATGTCCGGGGAAATGATTACTCCTGATCATATATTCAATCTGAGGAGACTGCTGGAACTGGGATCAAGGTTTCATGGTGGTTCCTCCCTTTCAAACGGAGAATTGATCGTTTATGAAAGCGGGCATTAAAATGATATACTACAAACAAAGAACCTTGGAGGTACATCGATGAAACGTGGTATTTTTATAACAATGGAAGGGCCTGAGGGTGCCGGGAAAACAACAATTACCCAAATGCTTGGCAAGGCTCTGCAACAAGAAGGCTATCAAGTCCTATTAACGCGTGAGCCAGGGGGAGTTCCCATTTCGGAGCAAATTAGGGAAGTGATCCTTAATAAAGATAATACAGCCATGGACTCGAGAACAGAGGCTTTATTATACGCAGCAGCAAGGCGTCAGCATTTAGTGGAAGTAGTCATGCCTGAGTTGGAACGAGGGGGAATTGTCCTCTGTGACCGATTTATAGATAGCTCGTTAGCCTATCAGGGTCATGCAAGGGGTCTGGATATAGAAGAAGTTTATAATATCAATAAATTCGCAATTGGAGATATGATGCCAGATGCCACGTTCTTTTTTGATATCGAACCGGAAGAGGGATTGAGACGTATCCAGTCCAATGGGGAACGGGAAGTGAACCGTCTGGATCTTGAAGCCCTCGACTTCCATAAAAAAGTTCGTGAGGGGTATCAACTCATTATAAATAGATGGAAAGACCGTTTCATTATCGTGGATGCAGGCCGGACAATAGATGAAGTCCTAGAGGAAACGAAAGCCAGCTTGCTGAAATTTTTAGCGAAAGCAGGAAACTGAATATATAGGTTTCCATATTATTCAACCAATACTATTCCAGACAAGGACTAGTTGCTATAATGGAGTTAGTAAAAATTCAGAGTAACCGGAGGATGATGAGAATGAAAATGATCATTGCTGTCGTTCAAGACAAGGATAGTCATCGCCTGCTGAATGAATTAGTGGAAAATAATTTTGGGACGACCAAGCTAGCCAGCACTGGCGGGTTTTTAAAATCAGGTAATACGACTTTTATGATTGGCACAGAGGATGAACGTGTTGATAAAGCCATCCAGATCATCAAACAGAATTGTCAGTCACGATCCCAGTTAGTATCACCGGTTTCACCGATGGGCGGGAATGCCGAGTCCTATGTACCTTACCCAGTGGAGATTCAAGTGGGCGGTGCGACCATTTTTGTTCTGCCGGTTGAAAACTTTTTACAATTTTAACGGTTAGTTTCAGGGAGGTTCATTATGAAAATCAACCATGATATCCCTATTAAGCATAATAAATCGCGTCAGGATGCCAAGCAGTTTCAAACCGGAAATGGCAGATTTCAAAAAATGGTCCAGACACAGGATCAAAAGATGCAAATCCAAACATTAAACCGTTTGATAGGCGATATTGAAGGGTCGGGTCAGCGGTTAGGAAGGTCACGCACTTTTAGGGAATTGGCAAAATATAAGTGAAACGGTTTGTTAAAGAAGCGGTTGAATATGGACTGGAACTGAAGCAATCCACGAGCTGGAACGAATATGGTCAGAGCAGGCAGTTGAAAACCATGGAAACGATAGATGTAAGATTAGTTGAGTTAAGTGAGGAAATCCTAAATAAAGAGAAAAGCTCGCTTGAAATATTGGAAATGATAGGCGAGATTAAAGGTCTTCTGATTAATTTATATACTTAAGTGAGTTGATGGTTTTGGATAAAACATGGCAGGACATGAGTCAAATTCAGCCGCAGGTAATGACGATGCTGCAAAATAGCATAACGAAGCAAAGGGTGGCCCATGCGTATTTATTTGAAGGGGAAAAAGGGTCAGGTAAGCAGGAGATAAGCAGTGCCTTTGCCAAAAGCTTACTATGTGAAGCCCCGACAGCAGGTTATGAGCCATGCGAACTTTGTCGGAATTGCAAACGGATTTCAAGTGGGAATCATCCTGATGTCCATTTGATAGAAAGAGACGGTCTCTCAATAAAGAAAGAACAAATTAAGGGGCTTCAGGAAGAATTTTCGAAAAAAAGCGTAGAGGCGGATCGGAAGGTTTATATGATTGCCGATGCTGACAAAATGTCGGTGGGGGCAGCCAACAGTCTATTGAAATTTTTAGAAGAACCTTCGGCTGATACTGTGGCAATATTGATGACCGAACAGCTTCAGAGGATTCTGCCAACTATATTATCAAGGTGCCAAGTGATTTCGTTCAAGCCATTATCTCCTGAGAATGTGAAACGGAAGCTGATGGAACAGGATGTAGAACCACAGCTGGCTTCGGTTATTGCACACATAACACAGAATGTGGAAGCTGGAATCGTGCTTAGTCATGATGAATGGTTTGTACAAGCTCAAAAAATAGTGGTAAAATTATATGAAGTGTTAAAACTTAATTCCTTGAAGGCATTGCTGTACCTTCAGACGGATTGGTTCACACACTTTAAAGAAAGAGAACAGGTTGACAGAGGTCTTGATTTGTTACTTCTTATATATAAGGATTTATTATACATTCAGTTGGACAAAAAGGACTTCGTTGTGTTCCAAAATAAACTGAAGGAATTTGAAACTCACGCTCTTCATCTTTCCCCAAGACGCCTTGCTGAACATATGGGTTGCATTTTGGAAGCAAAAAGGAAGCTGATGTCCAACACGAATCCACAGCTGTTGATGGAACAGCTTGTGCTGAATTTGCAGGAGGGATCATGATTTGTATGATGTTGTAGGTGTCCGTTTTAAAAAGGCGGGCAAAATATACTACTTCGATCCGGGTGAATTCGCTATTCCTAAGGACGATTTTGTAATAGTGGAGACTGTCCGCGGTGTTGAATTCGGTAAAGTCGTTACAGCCCGAAAACAAGTAGATGAAAACGATGTTGTCCTGCCATTGAAAAAAGTACTTCGGGTCGCTGATGCAAAGGATAAGCTGATTGTAGACGAGAACAAGGCGGCTGCAGAAGAGGCTTACTCTATATGTTGTCAAAAGGTTGTGGAGCATAAGCTGGATATGAAGCTGGTTGATGTGTCATATACTTTCGACAGAAATAAAGTCGTGTTTTATTTTACAGCGGATGGTCGCGTGGATTTCCGTGATTTAGTCAAAGATTTAGCTGCCATATTCAGAACTCGCATAGAACTGCGCCAAATTGGGGTAAGGGATGAGGCAAAGATGCTTGGTGGCATCGGGCCTTGTGGCAGAATGCTTTGCTGCTCCACATTTCTTGGAGATTTTGAACCGGTTTCCATCAAAATGGCGAAGGATCAGAATTTATCATTAAACCCTACAAAAATCTCAGGTTTATGCGGTCGATTGATGTGCTGTCTGAAATATGAAAATGATGAGTATGAAAGTGCGAAGGAAATGCTTCCTGATTTAGGTGAAATGATTAATACGCCTGGTGGCAAAGGCAAGGTAGTGGGGCTTAATATTCTAGAACGCGTACTTCAGATTGAACTAATCGAGCAAGAAAGAGTATTAGAGTATACTCTAGATGAGATTCTAAAAGAGGGAGCCGTTTCTATTCAAGCCACAGATTATTAAGGTGGTGGGAGAGCGTGGATAAGAAAGATATTTTTGAGTCGGTGACCAATATGGAAACCCAGATAGGCCAATTATATAAGCAGCTTGGAGAATTGAAGCAGAATTTGGCTGAGATCCTTGAGGAAAATCAGTCGCTCAAGCTGGAGAAAGAGCATTTGCGCCATCGGTTGGGCCTTGTGGAAGTCGAAAGTGCGCCTGCTGCAGTAAAGGTCAAACAAAAAGTGAAAAACCGTACAGCAAGTACGGACAAGGTTATGGATATCGGGGAAGGCTATGATAATTTAGCCCGTATCTATCAAGAAGGCTTTCATATTTGCAATCTGCACTTTGGCAGTTTACGAAAAGAAGGGGATTGCCTGTTCTGTTTATCTTTTTTGAACAAGAAGTGATAAAGGAATAATATAAAAGATGTTTCTTTTACGTGATAGATAGACCGTTTACAATATATAGTGATTCGGGGTCTGACGCATACTATGAGTCAGACCCCTTTTTGTACGATAGTAATGTAGAAGCATGGTCCCTAAACATGCTTTTTCGATACATGATTAGGAGGGTAACAGCAATGGTGGAACTTAAAGGCGATGAGCGCCTGGATTATCTATTGGCTGAGAATTTAAGGATCATTCAGAGCCCATCGGTGTTCTCTTTTTCATTAGATGCCGTTTTATTATCAAGGTTCGTAAATATACCGATCCAAAAAGGCAAAATCGTAGATCTTTGCTCAGGTAATGGGGTCATACCTTTACTGCTGAGTACAAGAACGAAAGGGACAATTACAGGTGTTGAAATACAAGAGCGGTTATATGACATGGCCCAAAGGAGCATGGATTACAATGGCGTATCCTCCCAAATCGAGATGATTCATGGGGATATAAAGGAAATTCCAAAACAGATAGGGTATAGCAAATATGATGTCGTTACTTGCAACCCACCCTATTTCCCGACTCCATCTATCGAGGAAATTAACAAAAATGAGCACTTTGCAATTGCCCGACATGAAATAATGTGTAATCTTGAGGACGTCATGCGTGTTTCAAGCCAGTTGCTGCGTCAGGGTGGGAAAGCTGCATTCGTTCATAGACCGGGCCGTCTGATGGATATCCTGCATTTCATGCGGATGTACAGAATTGAACCGAAGCGGCTGCAATTCGTTTATCCTAAGAGTTCAAAAGAAGCGAATACGATTCTTATAGAAGGGATAAAGGACGGCAACCCTGATTTGAAGATTCTTCCTCCGCTTGTTGTATATAATGATCAAAATGAGTATAATCCGGAAATCAGAAGGATTCTATATGGAGAGGAATAAGCATTATTTTTATGTTTTGAAATGCAGGGACGGCAGCTATTATGCTGGGTATACGAATAATTTGCATCGTAGGATTGATGCTCATAATAATGGCAGGGGTGCAAAGTATACACGAGGCCGGACCCCGGTTGAACTGATTTATCATGAAATATTCGAAACACGGACATTGGCCATGCAGGCTGAATATAAATTTAAGCAATTAACAAGAAAACAAAAGCAAAAGTGGATGGCAAAGGAGGATACATGATATGTGGCAGCAAAAAAGTTTTGAAAAAGAAGGATTGGAGCCAGCTCTATATCTGGTTCCTACACCGATAGGGAACCTTGAGGATATGAGTTTCCGGGCTTTAAGAATCTTAAAGGAAGCGGATGTCATTGCTGCTGAGGACACGCGAAATACGAAGAAATTATGCAACTACTTTGAAATTTCGACACCTATCGTCAGTTACCATGAACATAATAAGGAATATAGCGGGAAGCAAATGCTAGAGAGGCTTCGATCTGGAGAGGTCATCGCATTGGTAAGTGATGCTGGTTTGCCGACGATATCCGATCCGGGATATGAACTGGTCAAAGATGCCATTGCCGAACAGTTTAAAGTCATCCCGTTGCCGGGGGCCAATGCTGCATTAACTGCATTGATCGCATCTGGTCTGATTCCGCAGCCTTTTTACTTTTATGGCTTTCTACAACGGGGAGCAAAAGAAAAAAAGCAGGAGCTGGAAAAATTAAAAAAAATGGAATCGACTTGGATCGTCTATGAATCGCCACATCGATTGAAAGAAACATTGAAACATATGCATGAAATTTTAGGTGACCGCCGTATAGTATTATGCCGCGAATTAACCAAGAAATTTGAAGAGTTCATTCGAGGGACTGTGAGTGAAGCATTGACGTGGGCGATGGAATCTGAAATTCGCGGTGAGTTCTGTTTAATAATTGAAGGTGGGCAATGGTCGGAAGATGAACCTGAAGAAGCTTGGTGGATGGCCCTTGACATCGTCGGTCATGTTAATCATTATATAGAAACCAAGCAGTTCACTTCAAAGGATGCAATCAAGCAGGTCGCAAAAGATCGCAATATGCAAAAACGTGATGTATATCAAGCGTATCACATTGATATACCAAAATAATAAACATAAAAAAACTTCCGAAGACCGGAAGTTTTTTTATCATTTATTTAGAAGCAGTGAAGTTTTGTTGAATTTCTTGAATAAGTAATTCTGCACCTTCACGACTAAGGATCAATTTACCATTAGCAAGTGTAAGGTTGTTATCGGAAACTTCACCTGTAACTTGGCAAGTCATGTTTGGTTTGTATTTTTTCAAGATGATGCGCTCATCATCAACATAGATTTCAAGAGCGTCTTTTTCAGCGATACCCAATGTACGACGAAGTTCGATTGGAATAACCACCCGGCCTAACTCATCAACTTTACGAACAATACCTGTAGATTTCATTTAAAAAATTCTCCTCTCAGTTACAATCTAGTACCCTATTTCTATTTTTTTCGCCAATATTCGACAAATTTTTTTATAAATTTATAATACCAGCCATTCCCAAATTCGTCAATGATTTATTTTCATTTTTTTGTAAGAAATAGCATGGCTCTTTTCGTGTAACAAAAAGGCTTTTAAAGAGAAAAAATCGGTTATGTCTTTAAAAGTGAAGAAATAGCAGGATACAAAGAACTACTAACTTCACCACATTTCGACAAAGTATGCATATAAAAACATACTTTACTATTATATGATTAAATATCATTTAGTTTCAAAACAAAAGTTCTGAATTAAGGATAATTTTCTGAAAAAGTTTATGAATATGTGAGTTGTTGCACAAAAAAAGAAATTTAGGTATATTTTGTTGAGGTAAGAGGTAATGCTGTCATAAGGGAAGTTCACTTCCGTACCCCTGTTGTTAAAATGAGATTAAACTTATATTTTTTTAATTCTATTAACATGATGATTAGATTAGTGTTTATTGTCGCGCAGAATTGTATATAGCGTTAAAATAGAGATAATAGCTTAAAATATATTCTTATGGCTTGGGCCAGTCCCATAGCCGGTTTTTCAAATGATGAGGAGGGAACGAAGTGCAAGATAAATTAAAGACATTCTATATCACGACACCCATATATTATCCGAGTGGTAATTTACATATAGGGCACGCGTATACGACAGTGGCAGGGGATGCCATGGCTCGTTATAAAAGGATGCGTGGCTTCGATGTCATGTATTTAACAGGAACTGATGAACATGGTCAAAAAATCCAGCGTAAAGCGGCTGAGGAAGGAGTCACTCCTCAGCAATATGTAGATAATATCGTATCAGGGATTAAAGAGCTCTGGGAAAAGCTTGATATTTCATATGATGATTTCATCAGGACTACGGAAGATCGCCATAAAGAGGTCGTAGCCAAGATTTTCAAAAGGCTGTTGGATCAGGGTGATATATATTTGGACCAATATGAAGGATTATATTGTACACCTTGCGAATCTTTCTTCACGGAACGTCAGGTGGAAGAAAGCAATGGAAACTGTCCTGATTGCGGCAGGCCTGTTGAAAAGGTGAAAGAGGAATCTTATTTCTTTAAGATGAGTAAATATGCGGATCGGTTACTGAAGTTTTATGAGGAAAACCCGGATTTCATTCAACCGGAATCCCGCAAAAACGAAATGATCAATAACTTCATCAAGCCTGGATTGGAAGATCTGGCCGTTTCCCGTACTACTTTCGATTGGGGCATCAAGGTGCCGGGAGATCCAAAGCATGTTATTTATGTATGGATTGATGCATTGACCAATTATATAACGGCATTAGGGTATGGAACGGACAATGATTCTAAGTACTTGAATTATTGGCCTGCCGATGTACATCTGGTCGGAAAGGAAATCGTTCGTTTCCATACAATCTATTGGCCGATCATGTTAATGGCTCTTGATGTGCCGCTTCCAAAGAAAGTCTTTGCCCACGGATGGCTTCTCATGAAAGATGGTAAAATGTCGAAATCAAAAGGGAATGTAGTGGATCCCGTTACATTGATTGATCGTTACGGTTTGGATTCCTTACGCTACTACTTATTGCGTGAAGTACCATTTGGTTCAGATGGAGTATTTACACCGGAAGGGTTTGTGGAACGGATCAATTTTGACCTGGCAAATGATTTAGGGAATTTATTGAATCGAACAGTTGCAATGGTCAATAAGTATTTTGATGGTGTGATTCCAAATTACGAAGGATCCAATGGCGAATTCGAAAAGGCTTTGCTTGAAATGAACCAAGATACGGTAGGCAAGTATGAGGAAGCAATGGAAAACATGGAATTTTCAATTGCACTAACATCCATTTGGCAACTCGTGAGCAGAACTAATAAATTCATTGATGAGACCCAGCCATGGACTCTTGCTAAAGATGAATCAAGGAAAGAAGACCTTGCTGGTGTCATGGTTCATTTGGCGGAATCATTGCGCAGGACGGCAATACTTTTGAAACCGTTCTTGACGCAAACTCCGGAAAAAATCTTTGCTCAGCTTAGCATCAAAGATGATGTGTTAAAATCCTGGGACAGTTTAGCGGAGTTCGGTCAAATTCCTGCTGAAACAAAAGTCTTGAAGGGAGAGCCGATCTTCCCTCGTCTGGATATGGAAGAGGAAGTTTTATATATTAAAGATCAAATGCAGGGTGGCGCCCCCAAGGTCGAGGAAAAAGTGGAAGAGACGATTCCCGAAGTTGATGAAATCACTATTGATGACTTTACAAAAGTGGAGCTTCGTGTTGCTCAGGTCATGGAAGTTGAGCCTGTGAAGAAGGCGGATAAGCTTCTTAAACTTCAGCTTGATTTGGGGTATGAGAAACGCCAGGTCGTATCAGGCATTGCACAGCATTATAAACCCGAAGATTTAGTAGGCAAAAAAGTGATATGCGTAACAAATTTAAAACCTGTTAAACTTCGTGGCGAGCTCTCTCAAGGAATGATTTTGGCGGGAAGCCAGGATGGTGTGCTCTCAGTCGCAACAATAGATTCATCGATTCCTAACGGTTCAAAGGTGAAATAAACCGATGAAAACATAAAGGTGTTTCATATGAAACATTTTTATGTTTTTTTCTTTATGCTTTTGGAAAAAGTAATGTAATACAGGTTTAGTTTTTGGTTCTGCATTTATTTGTTGGGCATATAGGCTTCTTTGTAATCTTTTTGTTACCTAAATGTGAAACATAAAACTTTCATTTTTTAATAAAATAGTGCTAGAAAGGAAGAAAAATAATGTTATTTGACACACACGTACATGTTAATGCGGAACAATTCAACGAGGATCTCGAAGACGTAATAGACAGAGCTAAGGAAGCAGGAGTCAATAATATGGTAGTCGTTGGTTTTGACCGGCCTACTATTATAAGGGCAATGGAATTAATAGAAGCTTATGATTTCATGTATGCCGCGGTCGGATGGCATCCTGTGGATGCTATAGACATGACTGAAGAGGATTTACAATGGATCGAGGAGTTATCCAATCATCCAAAGGTTGTGGCCATTGGTGAGATGGGCCTGGATTATCATTGGGATAAATCACCGAAAGATGTTCAAATGGAGGTGTTCAGGAAGCAGATCCGATTGGCAAAAAAGGTGGGGCTGCCCATTATCATCCATAATCGGGAAGCGACCGCGGATATCGTGAACATACTCAAGGAAGAAGAGGCATCAATGGTTGGAGGCATCATGCATTGCTTTAGCGGAAGTGCAGAAACGGCTTTGGAATGCATCAATATGAACTTTTATATTTCATTGGGTGGCCCTGTGACCTTCAAGAATGCAAAAAAACCAAAGGAAGTGGCAGCAGCCGTACCTTTAGACCGTTTACTGATAGAGACCGATTGTCCATACCTGGCTCCCCATCCTTATAGAGGGAAGCGTAATGAACCTTCGTATGTGAAGCTTGTTGCTGAACAAATTGCAGAAATCAAACAACTCACATTAGAGGAAGTTTCCCAGGCAACAACGGAAAATGCCAAGAAATTATTCGGCATTAACTGACATTTTTTTTTACAATATCTCCCGGGATTCATTAGCTAAAATTGAATTTTTTTAAGGTTTCTACAAATTTCACTCCTACTATAGGTTTATTATGTCGAGAAGTCGCCCTTTCCTTTTCAATATGAAATATGCATAATAGGTAGTAATTTCCTGAATGAGAAGTGAATGGGTTGACAGCTTGATAACTAAGTCTATATAATCACCGGGAGGAAGGAGGAGTTTTTCATTCTATTAAAAACTATGAAAAACCTTATTCCCAAACCTTTTGGGAAGAAGAGGATGGCAATTGCCATTTGCAGTGCTATTCTTGTTTCTACAGCATTGGGAATATTGATATATCAAGGAACAAAGGATACAGTAACAATCATGCTAGACGGAAAAAAAGAGGTAGTGCGTACACACGCGGCTACTGTAAATGATATGTTGGAAGATTTAGAGATTACCGTTAAAGCTGCAGACTATGTCCACCCATCTAGAACCACCAAGGTTGATGATGATTTAGAGGTGGTTTGGAAGCCTGCACAAAAAATCGTCATGGTACAGGATGGTAAGACGAAGGATGTTTGGTCCACCGCCGATACGGTAGATGAACTTTTAAAAGACCAAAATCTTAGGGTGAAGGAACAGGATAAGATCACCCCTTCGAAAAATACGAAGCTGAAAGCGAATATGGAAGTTGCCATAGACAAAGCCTTTTCACTGAAATTAGTGGTAGGTGGAGACGAAAAGCAGGTATGGTCAACTTCGACTACTGTCGCTGACTTTTTAAAGCAACAAGGGGTAAAACTCAATGATTTGGATCGAGTTGAGCCGGAATTAACCGAAAAAGTTGAAGCTGAGAATACGGTAAACGTAGTTCGAATTGAAAAAGTCACCGATGTAGTGGAAGAACCAGTTGACTTTGCTGTCATAACTAAAAAAGATGACTCTTTATCAAAAGGGAAAGAGAAAATTGTCAAAGAAGGAAAAGACGGACTCATTTCCAAAAAATATGAAGTTGTTAAGGAAAATGGCAAAGAGGTTAAAAGAGAATTACTTTCAGAAAAAGTAGTTAATAAAAAGCAGGATAAAGTTGTAACGGTCGGAACTCGAACGACGGTTGCCCAGGCATCACGCGGAGTAACTAACGTTAGTTCTACAAGCGGAAAAGAAATATACGTATCATCAACAGCTTATACTGCCAGTTGTAAGGGCTGTTCCGGTGTCACGTCCACAGGCGTGGATCTAAAGAGTAATCCGGGTGCCAAAATCATCGCTGTCGATCCAAACGTAATTCCTATGGGATCGAAAGTATATGTAGATGGCTATGGCTATGCAGTAGCTGCTGACAAAGGCGGAGCAATAAAGGGAAATAGGATTGACGTCTTCTTTTCTTCAAAAAATGATGCCTATCGCTGGGGTGTAAAGAGGGTAAAGGTTCGTGTATTGGACTAATAAGGTTTCTCTCGCAGGAGATGAATTCGTCTCCTGTTTTTTGCGTTTTATTTTCCATTTGTTGAAAAACCCTATGTAAAACTGTTTTAATAAGATAGACGTCTCACATAAGGTTTCAATTACGGGGGACCGGTTACGTTTATCCAAGAGCTAATCAAAGCGTTTGCGCTTTTCTGTATGGAGGAAACCATGAAAAAGATTAAAGAAATTATCGTTGTAGAAGGAAAAGATGATACGGTAGCGATAAAAAGGGCTGTTAATGCTGATACAATAGAAACCAACGGTTCCGCGGTGAATGAATCTTGTATTGAGCAGGTGAGGCTTGCACAAAAGACACGTGGAGCCATCATTTTCACAGACCCCGATTTTCCAGGCCAAAAAATCAGGAATATCATTTCAGAACAAGTAAAAGGCTGTAAACACGCCTTTTTAACGAAGAAGGAAGCCCTTCCTAAGGCAGGTAGAGGAATTGGTGTGGAGCATGCTTCTCCTGAGGCAATTCGTAATGCTTTAAAGGATGCCCAATTAATGGATGAAGAGGCTTCAGAAGAGATTTCACAGCAGGATTTAATAGATGCAGGTTTAATCGGAGGATCTGGTGCCAAGGAACGAAGGGAAAAACTTGGATCTATTTTAAAAATCGGGTTTACCAATGGTAAACAGTTATATAAGAGACTAAAAATGTTCCAAATATCGACTGAGGCTTTTGAGAAAGCAATGGTACAGATAATTCAGGAGGAAAAAAATGAATAAGGATATTGCAACCCCTGTCAGAACGAAAGAAATATTAAAGAAATATGGATTCTCCTTTAAAAAGAGCTTAGGCCAGAACTTTTTAATCGATACGAATATCTTGAAACGTATTGTTGAACATGCCAATTTAACTGAGGAAAGCGGCGCCATCGAAATTGGGCCAGGAATAGGGGCATTGACGGAACAACTAGCGAAAAGCAGCAGAAAGGTTGCGGCCTTTGAGATTGATCAGCGTCTGCTGCCCATCTTATCGGATACACTGTCTCTCTATAACAATGTAAACATCATTCACGGGGATGTTCTCAAAGCTGATGTCAAAAGGGTCATCGAGGAGGAATTTGCTGGCTTTTCGGACCTGATGGTTGTTGCAAATCTGCCATACTATGTCACGACGCCCATCATTTTAAAGCTATTGTCCGAGGACTTGCCCATTAGAGGCATCGTCTGTATGCTGCAAAAGGAAGTGGCTGATCGAATTGCCGCAAAACCTGGGACAAAGGAATACGGTTCTTTATCCATTGCCATTCAATATTATACTGAAGCCGAAACAGTGATGATAGTACCTAAAACGGTATTCATGCCTCAGCCTAATGTTGATTCAGCTGTAATCCGTCTTACAAGGCGCGTGAAGCCGATCGTCGAGGTCCTGGATGAGGATTTCTTCTTCATTGTGACCCGGGCGAGCTTTGCCCAGCGTCGGAAAACGATTTTAAATAACTTAACCAGTCAGCTGCCAGATGGTAAATCGAAAAAAGAACTTATACTTGCGGCTCTCGAAGCCGCGGAAGTGGATCCTTCCAGACGGGGGGAAACGCTGAGCATCGAAGAATTTGGCCGCTTAAGTGATGCATTATTGCCGAATTTCAAATAAAGGAAATGTGAAGGATTCAAGTCGGAATGGGGTCAATCCCAGCTTCCGGCTTTTTTTATTTTGAAATTGGCCAACCATGAGGAAACATACCTGAAAATGTAATCAATCCCCACCTTTCACCATTCAAGAATGGTTCGCATAACTTAAGAATGAAAATAAACTAGGGCGGGCTGAAAATAAGTCTTCTCATGGGGTGGGGCCATGAATATTCAAATAAACGATATTGTTGGTCGGATTTCTTATAAATGCGACGTGTTGTTCCGGGTAATCGATATCCGTGATATTGACGGAAGACGTCAAGCTGTTCTTTATGGGGAGGATATCCGACTGATTGCAGATGCACCTTTTCAAGATTTAATGATCATTAATGATAATGAAAGAAATGATCGACAAAGGTCGAATGAGGTACTTCAAGAACAATCTTACCGCTTATTAACACAAGATCTAGAGCTGCAACAACAAAAAAATGGCTATCAATCCAGTAATGGTTATCGGTACAGCGGTGAATATTTTCAGATACCAGGGAGGGTCCTCCATGTTGATGGGGATGCATCTTACTTAAGGAAATGCATGGATCTATATCAGAAATTCAGTATTCCGGTCAATGGCATCTATTGCAATGAAAAGGAAATGCCCCAAAGAATCGGGGGGTTGTTGGACCATTATCGGCCGGACATTCTTGTTGTAACCGGTCATGATGCCTATTCAAAATCAAAAGGACCGATATCCGATATTAATGCCTACCGTCACTCAAAGGATTTTGTACAGACGGTTAGAGAGGCTCGTAGGAGGGTTTCTAATTTAGACCAGCTGATTATATTTGCCGGGGCTTGTCAGTCGCATTTTGAATCGCTGATCCAAGCGGGGGCAAATTTTGCAAGTTCTCCTTCCCGTGTTAATATACATGCTCTTGATCCGGTATATATCGTCGGAAAGATAAGCTTTACGCCTTTTTCCGATCATATTCATGTATGGGATGTGCTTAGGAATACATTAACTGGAGAGAAGGGCTTGGGGGGAATTGAGACAAAAGGGGTGTTACGGACCGGGTTGCCTTTCAAGCCATTTCAGGAAGAATGAACGAGCTGCATTTTGAAAGAATGCAGCTTGCTTTTCGTGAGTAAGAATTCGGATATCGTCAAAGAAAAACTGGTTTTTTGTTGAGTAATGTCAGTAGGTAATATTTTAAATACGAAAATTCGGCTTAATAGATAATGAAATAGTTCGTTTACATAATTTTTCATTTCCCAGGATATAATAAAATTGTTCGCGATTTTGCCGAATTTCAGATAAAAATATATTGACTACATTTTTAAGTGCTGATATAATTTATTATTTTGTTTGCGTATATTTGTAAATTGTGATATACTTAACTTAGTGAGGTGGACCGAAAATGCCAAAAACTCTAGCTGATATTAAAACTGCACTTGATTCAAACCTAGGTAAAAGATTGCTCTTAAAAGCAAACGGTGGAAGAAGAAAGACTGTAGAACGATTCGGAACTTTGGCGGAAACTTATCCGGCTGTTTTTGTAATTGAGCTCGACCAAGATGAAAATGCGTTTGAAAGAGTATCTTACAGCTATGCGGATGTTTTAACGGAAACCGTAGAACTAACATTTTTAAACAAACAACAAGAGATGTAACTTAGACGAGGCAGTGAACAACTTTGTTTGCTGCTTTTTGTTTTGTATGGAATACCTGTGAGCTCCAATAAAAAGGCTTAAAAAGGATGTAATGAAATAGCGTATGATGCAAACACTAGGCATGTGACGGCATGTGAAAGGGGTTGCTTCGCTTGAGCAGGAAAAAAGGGATTATGTCAAATGATCTTAAAGAGGAATTGGCTAAAGAACTTGGATTTTACGATGTTGTCCAGAAAGAAGGCTGGGGAGGAATCCGGGCCAGGGACGCAGGGAACATGGTAAAACTTGCTATCGAAAAAGCACAACGTCAATTGGTGAACAAAGAGTAAGATAAAACACTTAATTGCATCATGCCGTCATGTTGAAAGAAACCGGACTCTTTATACAATGTATAGCTCCATTCATTTTTGCTTACATTGTAGTTAAGGAGTCTGGTTTTTTTATGTATTGGTGATTGCCATACGGATATGTAGCAAATCTTTTGGGATGCAGGAAGCAGCTGCTCTCCAATGTGCCTACATGTGTCTATTCTCCTCTAAGGGCCGATCTTAGCTTCATTACATTGAAATTACGATGAAAAAACCTTTAGAATATAAACAAATATGATAGAATAGGACAAGAACTTTTAAGAACGTTAAAGTAGGTGGACATATTGAAGCTTATGGAAAAAGCCCCGGCTAAAATTAATTTGGCTTTGGATGTGCTTTTCAAACGGCCTGATGGGTATCATGAGGTGGAAATGATCATGACGACAGTCGACCTTGCCGATAGAATTGAACTAAAGGAAATAACGGGAAATCATATTCAAATTCTATCCCATAATCGATTTGTTCCGGATGATCACCGGAATTTAGCTTATCAAGCTGCATTTATTCTAAAGGAACGTTTTGGGATCAATAAAGGTGTTTCCAT
This sequence comes from Peribacillus simplex, assembly GCF_030123325.1. Lineage (NCBI taxonomy): Bacteria > Bacillati > Bacillota > Bacilli > Caryophanales > Bacillaceae > Peribacillus > Peribacillus simplex. The sequence goes on from NZ_CP126106.1 coordinate 51,393, forward strand.
AACTATAGAGAAAAATATACCTGTAGCCGCAGGGCTTGCTGGTGGAAGCAGTGATGCCGCAGCTACCTTGAGAGGCTTAAATAGACTGTGGAAGCTTGGTCTTTCCATGGATGAACTTGCGGAAATAGGAGCTGAAATTGGCTCTGATGTTTCATTTTGTGTATATGGAGGAACGGCATTGGCCAGGGGGCGCGGGGAAAAAATCACGCATCTTCCCGCACCGCCAAAATGCTGGGTCATCTTGGCCAAACCGACGATCGGCGTATCGACAGCAGATATATACAAAAGGCTCCAAACTTCAAAAATGGAGCATCCGGATGTACCTGGAATGATTTCGGCTATTATGGAAAACAATTATCACGATGTATGTGAAGGGTTGGGTAATGTTCTGGAACAAGTGACATTGCAGTTATACCCAGAGGTTGCGAACATTAAAGATCAAATGAAGACATTTGGAGCGGATTCGGTCTTGATGAGCGGAAGTGGTCCGACCGTTTTTGGTTTGGTGGAACACGATTCGCGCATGCAAAGAATTTATAATGGACTTCGCGGATTTTGTGATCAAGTCTATGCGGTCCGTTTACTGGGTGATCGAAACAATCTTGAATAGAAACGTACATTAGTGGTATAGTTGCTATATAATATTCGGAATTCACAAAGGGGGTGTCTCAATGAAATTTCGTCGCAGCGAGAGGCTAGTCGATATGACCAATTATTTATTAGAACATCCAGGGGAACTTGTTTCGCTGACTTATTTTGCTGAAAGATATAGTTCGGCAAAGTCCTCGATCAGTGAAGATTTGACAATCATCAAAGATACCTTTGAACAACGCGGCATAGGATCTTTAACAACCGTTCCAGGTGCGGCAGGTGGAGTGAAATATATTGTTTCCATCAAGGAAGAAGAAGCCAATGCCTTCATTGACGGATTATGCGATACGATCGCTAGTCCAGAAAGGCTACTTCCTGGCGGTTATCTATATATGACAGACATATTAGGACATCCGCAAACCGTGAATAAGGTTGGAAGGATAATCGCTTCAATGTATGCCAAGAAAAACATCTCAGTCATCATGACAATGGCAACCAAAGGGATATCATTAGCATACGCCGTGGCAAATTATTTGAATGTTCCAGTTGTAATTGTAAGTAGGAATAATAAAGTAACGGAAGGTTCTACAGTGAGCATCAATTATGTTTCAGGCTCTTCAAAGAGGATCCAGACTATGGTACTCTCTAAGAGAAGCTTGGTTGAGGGTTCAAATGTATTGATTGTAGATGATTTCATGAAGGCTGGGGGTACCGTTAATGGTATGATCAGCCTATTGGATGAATTTAAGGCAACAGTTGCCGGAATAGCGGTGCTGGTCGAATCCGAACATACGGAGGAGTGCCTTGTCGAGGATTATGTTTCTTTAATCAAGTTGACGCAGGTGGTCGAAAGAGACAAGAAAATCAATGTAAGCCGTGGGAATTATTTTACGAAAAAGGAATAGGGGGAATCATTTAATGAAAACGATACATACTGATGAAGCACCGGCAGCAATCGGACCATATTCACAAGGCGTAATCGTGGATAAGTTATTTTTCAGTTCAGGACAGATCCCACTTACTGCTTCTGGTGAGATGGTGACTGGGGATGTAAAGGAACAAACACACCAGGTCTTTAAGAATCTCCAAGCTGTATTGAAAGAAGCTGGGGCTTCATTGGAAACGGTCATTAAGGCCACAGTATTCATTAAAAGTATGGATGATTTCAGTTCGATTAATGAAATATACGGAGAATATTTTTCTGCTCACAAACCTGCTCGCTCTTGCGTAGAGGTTGCTCGCCTTCCTAAAGATGCACTAGTGGAAATAGAAGTGGTAGCGCTCGTTAAATAAACGGGCGTTTTTTTTATGTTTAAGGGAATACTTAATGGGTTTTCCTGTAATGTAAGGATGATTTTTAACATTTTTGAAAACTAGGCTGAATTTTCTAAAAAAATTACAGATAATAGAAGGAGTTCACGTTTTTTTGTTGAATATGTACTTTAAGTTTTAACAACAACAAAAAGGGATGGTGAGCTTAAATGGAAGTAACTGACGTAAGATTACGCCGTGTGAATACGGATGGTCGTATGAGAGCTATCGCATCAATTACACTGGATAATGAATTTGTGGTTCATGATATTCGTGTGATCGACGGAAATAATGGTTTATTTGTAGCAATGCCAAGTAAACGAACTCCAGATGGAGAATTCCGGGATATCGCTCATCCAATCAATTCCTCGACACGCGGGAAAATTCAAGAAGCTGTCTTGACAGAATATCACCGATTGGGAGAACTTGAAACTGAATTAGAGGAAGCTGGAGCAGGTGCTTCTTAAAATAACCTTACTTTTAAACTTTAAATTTATAATTCGTGCATCTAGAGCCTACTTCATAAGTAGTGCTCTTTTTTATTTATTCATAAACGGATAAGTATAGGACCTATTCGCTCATCATGCAGAAATTTGCTTTAATTATCTAAATTGTAAAATTAAGGTGATATATTCAAAATTTAAGTACCCATCCTTTTTATTTTTTAAACCTTTTTGTTCATCCTGAAATTGAAATTCCTGTAAGCGGGATTTGAGGATATCACTTACTCTATCATCTGATGAGCTGAAGATGAATTGAATCGGTAACCTGATTTTGGAATGGAAGTTAATAAAGGGTGCAGTACTTCCAGATGGCTTGTACATAGGTCTAGCGTGATCATGGCAATGTTTTGGGATAATGGGGCTTGCTGGTGTTATAAAGGGGAGGAGACATGGTTTCTGTATTATGCCGTTAATGAAAATGACATCGACCATGATTTAAAATAATGCTAAAAGGTCCATTAATAACTTAAGTAAGGCTGTCGGAAATCGAACTTTTTTAACCTGATTGGTTGACAATTATATGTACTTTTAATTGTTACCTTGAAAAGAATCACTATTTGAGATAATATTTTTAGTGGATAAAAAGGTGAAAATGGAGGCCTGTTATGAGTAATCGCTATGCAATAATATTGGCCGCTGGGCAAGGTACTAGGATGAAATCTAAGCTTTATAAGGTTTTGCACCCTGTTTGCGGGAAACCAATGGTACAACATGTTATCGATCAAGTCAATCAACTTCAAATAGAAGATATTGTTACAGTCATCGGCCATGGAGCTGAAAAAGTACAAGAACAACTTGGTGATTCATGCAAGTATGCCTTACAAGAACAGCAATTAGGTACGGCACATGCTGTAATGCAAGCGGAAAGCGCTTTATCCGTAAAAAGTGGAACGACCCTTGTTATTTGCGGTGATACGCCCCTGATTAAAGCGGAAACGATGAAAGAGCTTATATCATTACATGAGCAAAGTCAGGCGAAAGCAACAATCTTAACAGCATATGCAGATAACCCTGCTGGTTATGGAAGGGTCCTTCGCGGTGAAGGCGGTCTTGTAGAAAAAATCGTCGAGCATAAGGATGCCACTGATGAAGAAAGATATGTTAAGGAAATAAATACCGGTACATATTGCTTCGATAACCAAGCATTATTCAGCGCGCTGAAAAAAGTTTCAAATGAAAATGTCCAGGGAGAATATTACTTACCGGATGTGATTGAAATCTTAAAAGAGGAAGGCGAAGTGGTGACGGCCTTCCAATCCAGTGATTTCGAGGAGACATTGGGTGTAAATGACCGAGTGGCTTTATCGCAGGCGGAGCTAATTTTACGGAAACGCATCAATGAAACGCATATGAGGAACGGTGTAACGATCATCGATCCGCTTACTACGTTCATTGAAGCTGATGTGCAAATCGGACAGGATACAGTCATTAACCCTGGGTCATTCATTAAAGGAAAAAGTATTATCGGGCAGGATTGCTTGATTGGCCCGAATACGGAAATCAGTAATTGTGAAATTGGTGATGGAACGGAAGTCCTCCAATCGGTTGTACACGAAAGCAGTATTGGAAGTTTTGTTAAAATCGGTCCATTCGCACATGTTAGACCTCAATCAGATATTAAGGATTCCGTTAAGATCGGTAATTTTGTCGAAATTAAAAAGACCGTTTTTGGCGAAGGAAGCAAGGCCTCTCACTTGAGTTATATTGGAGATGCAGAGGTTGGGGAGAATGTTAATATAGGCTGCGGATCTATTACCGTGAATTACGACGGGAAAAATAAATACCTGACGAAGATTGAAGACAATGTCTTCATAGGCTGCAATTCTAATCTGGTTGCACCCGTGACGGTAGGAGAAGGGGCATATGTAGCTGCTGGGTCAACCATCACTCAAGATGTACCGCAGGAAGCCCTATCCGTTGCCCGGGCTCGTCAAGTTAATAAAGAAGATTATGTCAAGAAATTGAAATTTAATAAATAACCGACGGAGGTCATCATGTCAAATCAGTATTTAGATCCTAATTTAAAAGTATTCTCTTTAAATTCAAACTTCGATTTAGCTCAGGAAATTGCTGCTGCAATCGGTGTTGAGCTTGGAAAATGTAGCGTAACAAGTTTCAGTGACGGTGAAGTTCAGATTAATATTGAAGAAAGTATTCGTGGCTGTGACGTTTACGTAATCCAATCAACAAGCCAACCAGTCAATGAAAATTTAATGGAACTTTTAATTATGATCGATGCTCTTAAACGTGCTTCAGCTAAAACGATCAATATTGTAATGCCATATTACGGTTATGCCCGACAAGATCGTAAAGCGCGTGCGCGTGAACCAATTACAGCTAAACTTGTCGCAAATCTTTTAGAAACGGCTGGTGCCCACCGTGTTATCACATTAGATCTTCACGCACCACAAATTCAAGGTTTCTTCGATATTCTGATCGATCACCTTGTTGCTGTTCCGATTTTAGCTGATTTCTTCAAAGAAAAAGATTTAAGTGATATCGTCATCGTTTCCCCAGATCATGGTGGTGTAACACGTGCCCGTAAAATGGCCGATCGCCTAAAAGCACCGATTGCCATTATCGATAAGCGCCGTCCAAGACCGAACGTGGCGGAAGTCATGAACATCATTGGTAATATTGAAGGGAAGACAGCAATACTGATTGATGACATCATCGATACTGCAGGCACTATTACACTAGCGGCCAATGCTCTTGTGGAGAATGGTGCTAAAGCAGTGTATGCTTGTTGTACACACCCAGTCCTTTCAGGCCCTGCCATCGAAAGAATTCAAAATTCAACGATCAAGGAATTGGTCGTGACTAACTCGATTGCCCTATCTGAAGATAAGAAAATCGATAAAATTACAGGACTTTCTGTAGCACCTTTGATTGCAGAGGCAATTATTCGTGTGCATGAGGAACAATCAGTCAGTACATTATTCGATTGATAACAAAATTAATCAAAACACGGCGGGCCTTCGGGCTCGCCGTATTTTTGTTTTAAATTTTCAAAAAATACTAAATTCTTAGTTGACAGATATGAATACTAATAATAAAATGGCTATACAAATTCAATTCATATTCATGGAATGAAAACCTGTACTAACGCAAGTGCATATTGGATGACGCCGATCGGACTACCGAAGGCTCCTTTTCACTTACCATTGAACATTAGGCATCTTTTTGCCCTATTGTCCTATTGGTGAGGAAAGGAGCCTTTTATTTTTATATAAATAGTTTAAGAAGGGTGTGCAGAATATGAAAAAACGAAAGATATGGCTGCTGACCATCTTCAGCATCTTCATGCTGATAGTGAGTGCATGCGGGCAGGAAAAGAACAGTTCCACAAGTGCTGATGCAAAAGAATCGGATAAGACCATCCGAATCGGTTATCAAAAATTCGGGACATTAAATATTTTAAAATCAAAGGGAGAGTTGGAGACACATTTAAAGGATGTGGGTTATACAGTCGATTGGACTGAATTCCCTGCAGGACCTCAACTGCTTGAAGCCTTGAATGTCGGCAGCATTGATTTTGGGCACACAGGGGAGGCACCGCCGATATTTGCACAGGCAGCCAATGCGCCGCTTGTCTATATTGCCAATCAGCCGGCAAACCCATCAGGAGAGGCCATAGTCGTACAAAAGGATTCACCCATTAAAAATGTGAAAGATTTAAAGGGTAAGAAGGTTGGCTTGAATAAAGGTTCCAATGTTCATTACCTATTGGTTAAAGCGTTAGAGGAAGCAGGTCTTACTCTTGATGACATTCAGCCCGTCTACTTGCCGCCGGCTGATGCGAGGGCTGCTTTTGAAGGAAACCAAATCGATGCCTGGGTAATATGGGATCCATTTTTATCAGCGGCGGAATTGGAACTTGAAACGAAAACGATTCAGGATGGAGACGGACTGGTGGCGAATCGTGAATTCTTTTTGGCAACTGATTCATTTGCCGGGAACGAAGAGGCTTTGAAAATTATCAAAGAAGAACTGATAAAAGTTGATAAATGGATTGAAGAAAACCCAAGGGATGTTGCTGAGTTTCTATCTCCGGAAATTGGAATGAGTGTGGAGGCATTGGAAAAAACATTAAATAGAAAAGAATATGGACTTGAGGAGATTTCCAATGGGGTTTTGGATGATCAACAAAAGATTGCCGATACGTTTTACAATCTTAAATTAATCCCAAGCAAGATTAATGTTCTGGATGCATCTGCAGATGTTAAAAAAAATTAAGGGGGAAATGAAAATGAAAGTTTTTTGGTTTTTACCATCACACGGGGAAAGTCGCTATTTAGGATCTACAAAGGGAGGGAGGGCAATCACGCTTCCTTATTTAAAACAAATAGCACAGGCGGTCGATCATTTGGGATTTGAAGGAGCGTTGCTTCCGACGGGACGGTCTTGTGAGGATGCATGGGTAGTGGGTTCTTCATTGATTTCCGCAACGGAAAGAATGAAATTTCTAGTTGCGGTCCGACCAGGTTTAATGTCGCCAACCTTGGCTGCCAGGATGGCCTCGAGTTTCGACCGGTTGTCGAATGGACGCCTCTTGATCAATGTAGTAACTGGAGGGGACCCGGTCGAACTGGCAGGTGATGGCGTATTTCTGAATCATAAGGAACGATATGGGCAAACAGATGAATTTCTTGATATCTGGAGAAAGGAGATGTCCGGGGACAAAGTGGACTTTGAAGGGGAGCACCTAAAGATTGAAGGCGGGGATATCCTGTTGCCGCCTGTACAAAAACCATACCCACCACTCTATTTCGGAGGTTCATCCGACCCCGCCATCGATATATCAGGAAAGCATATTGATGTGTACTTGACTTGGGGTGAGCCGCCGGTGCAAGTGGCAGAAAAAATTGAGAAGGTACGTAAAAAGGCAGAAGAATATGGACGTGAGGTTAGGTTTGGCATACGGATGCATGTCATTGTAAGGGAAACGGAAGAAGAAGCTTGGCAGGCAGCGGATGAACTAATTAAATATGTGGATGACGAAATGATTGAAAATTCGCAAAAGATTTTCGAAAGGTTTGATTCAGTGGGCCAAAAGCGGATGTCGCAACTCCATGACGGAAACAGGGATTCGCTTGAAATCAGCCCTAACCTTTGGGCAGGTGTAGGTCTAGTGCGCGGGGGCGCCGGTACGGCACTAGTGGGGAGTGCAGAAAATGTTGCTGCCAGAATGAAGGAATATGAAGAAATCGGAATAGAATCCTTTGTTTTATCTGGATACCCTCATCTTGAAGAAGCGTACAGAGTTGCGGAATTATTATTCCCTTTACTCTCTGTTGAACAGCTGGAAAGTCCCGTTTCAAAAGCTACGAGCCCATTTGGGGAAATACTGGCCAATGACCACTACCCTACAAAAGGACGTGAAAATGAAGATGCAGAAAAAATTAAGCAAAAAGTTCAATAGGTTCCACCTCATATCTTGGCTTGTGCCCATTCTCCTTTTGATAACTTGGCAGCTCCTGTCTTTGTGGGGGATTTTGTCGGATCGGATATTGCCTGCCCCGACTGAAGTGTTTCAAGCAGGTGTCGCTTTATTGGGTACTGGTGAACTTATGGATTATATCGGCATCAGTGCTCAGCGTGCCTTCATCGGCTTTTTAATAGGCGGGATCATTGGTTTTGCACTAGGTTTATTAAATGGATTATCATCCATTGCTGAAACCTTATTCGATACCTCGCTTCAGATGTTGCGTAACATTCCGCATCTAGCTTTAATACCGCTGGTGATTCTATGGTTTGGTATAGAAGAAGAAGCAAAAATCTTCCTTGTCGCTTTAGGGGTTCTTTTTCCTATCTATCTAAATACATTTCATGGAGTGAAATCGGTGGATAAGGGATTGATCGAAGCAGCGAGGGTTTATGGGTTAAGTGGTTTTTCTTTATTCTGGAATGTTATTCTCCCTGCCGCCTTTCCATCCATTTTAGTGGGTATCCGCTTCTCTCTTGGAATCATGTGGGTCACATTAATTGTCGCAGAAACAATATCCGCTAATTCCGGAATTGGATATATGGCTATGAATGCCCGGGAATTCATGAGGATGGATATTGTTGTTCTTAGTATTCTCCTATATGCCTTATTGGGAAAAATATCGGACGTTGCGGCCAAAATAATCGAAAAAAGATGCTTGAAGTGGCATCCATCATACCAATGAGGAGGTCATTAATATGAAAAATGGAAATTCGTTGGAGTTGCAGGGTGTAAGAAAGGATTTTGGGGAGTTTGAAGTATTAAAGGGGATGGACCTCACATTTAAAAAAGGGGAATTCGTAGCCATTGTCGGTAAGAGTGGATGTGGAAAGAGCACCTTGCTTCGCCTTGTGGCAGGACTGGAAAAGCCGACGGGCGGGCAGATACTGGTGAATGGAAAGCCGTTGAAAGGATTAAATAAATCTTCACGTACGATGTTTCAGGATGGAAGGCTTTTTCCTTGGAAAAAAATCCTTGAAAATATTGGTATAGGCTTGAAAGGGGATTGGAAGCCAAATGCCATGGAACTACTGGAGCAAGTGGGCCTTGCAGATCGAGCAAGCGATTGGCCGTCCGTTTTATCTGGGGGGCAAAAGCAAAGGGTTGCATTAGCGAGGGCATTGGTGAACCAACCTGACATTCTCCTCTTGGATGAGCCGTTAGGGGCATTGGATGCTTTGACGAGAATTGGCATGCAAAGGCTGATTGAAGATCTATGGAGGAAAAGGGACTTTACTGCCTTGCTTGTTACACATGATGTTGAAGAAGCCGTAATGCTAGCCGACCGTGTCATATTAATCGAAGAAGGCAAAGTGGTCATGAATAAGGAAATCAATCTGCCGAGACCACGGAAAAAGGATAGTATTCAATACTCATCACTAGCAGCACAAATCCTTAACCGAGTGATGCAAGTTGAGGGGGAAATGGAAAAAAAGGCGATACACGCTTGAATTAGAGAAAAAAGATTTTGCGGCGAATACCTATGTTTACCATATGTTTATCCCCTTCTTGCTTCCTTCGGATTTTACCTTTCATGTTTAATGATTCGCCATTTAGGGAAATGTAAAATATAGAGAAACTTGTAATTCATATTTAGGAAGGCGGAGGATGTATGAGTAATATATTAGCTGCAAAAGAACGTACGGATTCAAAACACTCTAATTTAAGGAATTTGAGGGAAAATGGCGAAATCCCTGCGATAGTATATGGCAATAAAAATGACAGTACGGCCATTTCAGTCAATAATATCGAGCTTCAAAAGACAATCAAGGAAATAGGCCGTAATGGAATCATTTCTTTGGAATTGGAAGGTGCGAGTTATAAAGTCATGCTTTCTGACTATCAAAAGGATCCAATTAAGAATTCCATTTATCATGCAGACTTTTTAATTGTAGATATGTCCGCTCAATTACAAGCGCAAGTTCGCATTAACCTTGTCGGTGTTTGTAAAGGCGTGAAAGACGGTGGGGTCCTTCAGCAGTCACTTCATGAAGTCACGGTTACGGCTAAACCTAATGACATTCCTGACTCCATCGATGTTGACGTTACCGAACTTCAGGTAGGGGATACAATCTACATATCCGATATCCAAACGAATAAGCAAGTTACAATCGACCATGATGGTGAAGAAGTTGTTGCATCCGTTTTGGCTCCTCGTCAGGAAGAGGAAATAAGTACAGGTGAACAGCAGGATGGCGGTATCCCTGAAAATGAAGAAGGCAGGGAAACCAAGGCATCACCAGAGTCATGATGCCGGGATTAAACAAGTGAATCGTGATATAATAGGCGTAGCTCTTAACGAGTTACGTCTTTTCAATCTCTGGATGCATCAATTTAAACCGGACCATTTTTTTCGTAATGGATTCCTTTAATTAGGATTTTTCCTAATTAGTTCTCCTGTCGCTTGCAGGCCAGCTTGAAATTAGGGTACTATTTTTCTAAGGTCAATGATCTTGGAAAAACCTCGTCCCAGCGTAACTCCCTAAATAACCGTAATGACGGAGTGTGAATCATGAAAATTATTGTAGGGTTAGGGAACCCAGGTAAACAGTATGAAAAAACCCGGCATAACGTCGGATTTGAAGTAATAGATGAGTTATCCAAAAGATGGTCGATTCCACTTGATCAAGCAAAGCATAAGGGGATATATGGTACGGGAATGGTAAAGGGAGAAAAAGTTTTATTGCTTAAACCATTAACCTACATGAATTTGTCAGGCGAATCCATTTCGGCTGTCATGCATTTCTTTAAGTTGGATATCGCGGATGTGGTCATTATCTATGATGACCTTGATTTGCCTCCAGGGAAGCTTCGCCTTCGTCAAAAAGGTAGTGCAGGCGGTCATAATGGGATAAAATCTTCAATTGCCCATTTGGGTACGCAAGAATTCAATCGAATCAGAATAGGAATTGGCCGCCCGATTGGCCGCATTCCGGTATCTGATTATGTATTGGGGCGTTTTTCGCCAGAAGAATGGGATCATGTCGGGGCAACGATCGAAAAAAGCGCAGCTTCTTGTGAAGCCTGGATGGAAAAGCCATTTATACAGGTCATGAACGAATATAACCAATAAGCAGAGAGTAGATATAAGTAAAGAATAATATCTTCCTGTTTCGCTGAATAAAACCCCTCTACTTTTGTACATACTAACACTATTACTAAAATAGGGGGTTACCAAATGGCTCTCCATTATCGATGCCGACATTGCGGAACTAAGCTGGGCTCAATCGAGGCACACTCACTGAGTACGGAGCAGTTAGGTTTTAATCAACTTACCGATGAAGAGCGACAAGAGATGATCGTTTATGATTCTGAAGGGGATATGCATGTAAGGGCGATATGTGAAGATTGCCATGAAACGCTGCAAAGAAACCCTGATTTATATGAAAACGATTATATTATTCATTAGCGGGAGAGGGCTTTGGACAAAATCCAAAGCATTTTTCCGTTTGTCTGGAATACCAGGGCACATAAAATTGCCGTTGATAAAGAGGACGCTTGGTGAAATGGCCAAGTTCAAATAAAAGGATTACAAATGGTTTTTTCGCACGTTAAAGAGAGGGGGGAAAGAAAATGAATGGATTGCAGAACTTGTTCTCCAAACAAGATGATGTTCATTCGTTAATAGCCGGCATCGATGAAGGACTTAAGGAGCAGATCGTCTCTGGTCTGACAGGTTCCTCGAGATCACTATTGCTGGCTTCCGTATATGAAAAGACGAATAGGCCTATTTTATTAGTTACCCATAATTTATTGCAAGCTCAAAAATTCCATGAGGACTTATCCAGTTTCATTCCCGAGGAAGAATTATATATATATCCAGCCAATGAATTGATTGCGGCTGATTTGAGTGTTGCCAGCCCGGAATTAAGGGCCCAACGTGTAGAGGCATTGAACTTTTGGGCGGAGGGAAAGAAAGGGATTGTCATTGCGCCGATTCCCGGGGTGCGCCGTGTGCTTCCTCCAAAGGATATTTGGAAGAGACATCAGCTTATCTTTAATTTAGGGGAAGATATCGAGCTTGAACCAACGCTTAATAAATTCATTGCCATGGGTTATAACCGGTCTGAAATGGTTGCTTCTCCAGGTGAATTCAGTATCAGGGGCGGTATAATCGATATTTATCCGATCACCGAACCTAATCCAATAAGAATTGAATTATTCGATACCGAAATAGATTCAATAAGGACTTTTTCAAGCGAAGATCAGCGATCCATCGAGAAACTCAAGAAAGTGACGATTGGTCCCGTCAGTGAGGCTTTGCTAGAGACGGAGCATATCGAAAGAATCATAACAAGGCTCGAGAGCGGATTAAGTAAAAGCCTGAAGAAACTTAAAGACGAGAAAACCAAGGAACAGCTGGTCCAAACGATCAGTTATGAACTTGAACAGCTGAAAATGGGGAATATACCCGACAAAATCTTTAAATACTTAAGTTTAGCATATGAAGATCCAGCTAGTTTAATAGATTATTTACCGGTAAATGGTTTGGTTTTCTTGGATGAAATCAGTAGAATCCAGGAAATCAATGATTCTTTGGAGAAGGAAGAGGCTGGGTGGTACACGGATCTTTTAAGTCAGGGACAAATTATCCATGACATCAAATTGGCTCATCCCATGCAGGAACTAATAATGAAATCCAGCAGGCCGTTCGTATACCTTTCATTGTTTTTAAGGCATGTACCGCATACGAATCCTCAGAATATCCTGAATTTTGCCAGTAAACAAATGCAAAATTTCCATGGACAGATGAATGTGTTCAAAGCTGAACTGGAACGTTGGAAAAAAGGGAAATATACAGTCGTCATACTTGGACAGGATGAAGAACGGGTAAAAAAGCTGCATTCGGTTTTAGCCGATTACGATATAGAGGCCGCAGAACTGTTTAATGCGGACAGTATTCTTCCAGGTAAAGTACAGATTTTACGCGGCAGTCTAAATAGCGGCTTTGAATTACCTATGCAAAAGTTCAGTATCATTACGGAAACGGAATTGTTTAATAAGAAGTCAAAGAAATCAATACGGAGACAGAAACTATCGAATGCGGAGCGAATCAAGAGTTATTCCGAACTGAAGATCGGTGACTATGTCGTTCATGTTAACCACGGTATCGGTAAATACTTGGGCATTGAAACCCTTACGATAAATGGGGTCCATAAAGATTACCTGAATATTCGTTATCAAGCGGACGACAAATTGTATGTTCCTGTCGACCAAATCGATCTTGTCCAAAAATATGTCGGTTCTGAAGGAAAAGAACCGAAGCTTTATAAGCTAGGCGGAACGGAATGGAAGCGTGTCAAAAGTAAGGTTCAATCATCCGTTGAGAACATTGCTGATGATTTAATCAAGTTATACGCAGAAAGGGAAGCGGCAAAGGGCTATGCCTTTTCACCTGATGGTGATATGCAGAGAGAATTCGAAACATCATTCTCTTATAACGAAACGGAAGATCAATTACGTTCCATTGTCGAGATCAAAAAGGATATGGAACGTGAACGGCCGATGGACCGTTTATTATGTGGCGATGTTGGATATGGGAAGACAGAGGTGGCGATCCGGGCCGCTTTTAAAGCCATTATGGATGGCAAGCAGGTTGCATTTCTTGTTCCGACCACAATCCTCGCCCAGCAGCATTATGAAACATTAAGGGAGCGTTTTCAGGATTATCCCATTTCGATTGGTCTTATGAGCCGTTTCCGGAGTAAAAAACAGCAAACGGAGACGATTAAAGGATTGAAGGCCGGCACGGTGGATATTGTGGTTGGCACGCATAGGATTTTATCCAAAGATATCGTGTACCGCGATTTGGGATTGCTTATCATTGATGAAGAACAGCGCTTTGGCGTTACACATAAGGAAAAGATCAAGCGGTTAAAAACTAATGTGGATGTACTGACTTTGACTGCGACGCCGATTCCGAGGACCCTTCATATGTCCATGTTGGGCGTGAGGGATCTGTCCGTAATCGAAACGCCGCCTGAGAACCGGTTCCCAATTCAAACTTATGTCATGGAGTATAATGGCTCGTTGGTAACGGAAGCCATAGAACGGGAATTGGCCAGGGGTGGTCAGGTTTATTTCCTTTACAATCGGGTAGAAGATATAGCAAGAAAAGCAGAAGAAATTTCCATGCTGGTGCCCGATGCCCGTGTCACATTTGCTCATGGGCAAATGTCAGAGCAAGAACTGGAAGCCGTCATGTTCAGCTTTTTAGAAGGCGAATATGATGTTTTGGTGAGTACAACCATTATAGAGACGGGTGTTGATATCCCGAATGTCAATACGCTCATAGTGAATGAAGCGGATAGAATGGGACTTTCACAGCTCTATCAGCTGCGTGGCCGTGTAGGGCGATCCAACCGGGTCGCATATGCATTCTTCACTTATAGGAAAGATAAAGTGTTGACTGAAGTGGCAGAAAAACGTCTTCAATCCATTAAGGAATTTACAGAATTGGGTTCAGGTTTCAAAATTGCGATGCGTGATTTATCCATCAGGGGAGCTGGAAACATTCTAGGGGCTCAACAACATGGCTTCATCGATTCAGTTGGTTTTGATCTGTATTCACAAATGTTGAAAGAAGCTGTAGATGCGAAACGTAATGACCAACCAGCCGAAGAAAAGAACACCCTGGAAATTGACGTTGAAGTGGACGCTTATATCCCTGATGCCTACATAATGGATGGACATCAGAAAATAGAAATGTATAAAAGGTTCAGAGGGATTGCTTCGCTTGAAGAAGTGGAAGAATTACAGGATGAAATGATCGATCGTTTCGGAGAATATCCAGAAGAAGTTTCTTATTTATTCATGATTGCTGAAATGAAGGTATATGCTGAAAAGGCCGGAATTGAAAGCATTAAGCAATTAAAGCAGGAAATCAGCATTCTCCTTAGGGAAAAGGTCAGCAGCGGTGTGGATGGACAAAAGGTGTTCGAGCTGGGATCGAAGTATGGCCGTATGGTGGGCTTCGGCATGGACGGCAACCGAATGAAGCTGGTCCTGCACATAAAAGGTGTAGAACAAAGCAAATGGCTTAATATCTTATTTGAGATGACCAAGGGTTTACAGTATGTAAAAAAAGAGACGCAAGCCACTAAAAACTAAAATTGAATGATTGTCCTCTTGAAGAAATTTTTTTAGGTACCATGGTAAAAAAATGCAACAAGAAGAAAAATTTTTTCAAAGTGCATAGAACTTACCATTAGAAAAATACTAAGTACAATAGCTGGTGATGATTTTGCTACAAAATGAGGATTTATCAAATCAATTAGATGAAAGTGAGGCAACATTAGATGAAAGCAACTGGTATCGTTCGCCGAATTGATGATTTAGGAAGAGTCGTCATCCCGAAAGAAATTCGCAGGACCCTCCGTATTCGTGAAGGAGACCCACTGGAAATATTTGTGGATAGAGATGGGGAAGTCATCCTAAAGAAATACTCTCCTATCAGTGAATTAGGCGATTTTGCAAGGGAATATGCAGAAGCGCTATATGATAGCCTTGGAAACCCAGTTATGATTTGTGACAGGGATACTTACATTGCAGTGGCAGGCGGCTCCAAAAAAGAATACTTAAATAAAAGCGTTAGTGAACTAGTGGAAAAAATCATGGAAGAAAGAAATCCTGTCCTGGAGTCTCCAAACGGACAAATTTCATTCGTTGATTCCAATGATGAAGAGGTCCAATCTTATACTGCAGCTCCGATCATTGCAAGTGGCGACCCGATTGGTGCCGTCTTGATTTTCTCTAAAGATAGTACCATTGGTGAAGTGGAACAGAAATCAGTTGAAACAGCAGCAAGTTTCCTAGCTAGACAAATGGAACAGTAACCTTGGACATGCCATTATAATTTTTAAGGTGGAAAGGGCAGCAAACGCGCTGTCCTTTTTGCTCTTTCTAAAAGGCTAACCGGATGGGGACAGACATAAAGAGGAGGAAAATATTCTACAAGGTGAATATGGAAACTAATTAACAGTATGGGCTGGAATTGAAAAATAACCATTGGAATTATGCTATAATAACTACCACATATGAGTGAAAAGGGGAAAAAGAATGGCTGAAAAGCCTTATAATACATCAAATGAACTTTTTCGAGGTGCGCTGATTTTGAGCGCAGCAGCGATTATCGTAAAAGTATTGAGCGCGGCCTATCGCATACCTTATCAGAATATTGCGGGTGACATCGGGTTTTATATCTATCAACAGGTCTATCCCTTCTACGGTGTTGCTTTTACATTATCAACGCTCGGCTTTCCGGTAGTCATATCCAAACTTATTGCTGAACGGGAGTCTTCCAAAAATAACTTTGCGGTCAAGGACATTTTAATGACATCATTCGTCGTCTTAAGTTCGATAGGAGTCATGATGTTTGCTGCACTATTCCTTGGAGCTGATTGGATTGCAGGATGGATGAAGGATCCGCATTTAGCCGGCCTGCTGAAAATCGTTGCCTACTCCTATTTATTAATGCCGATTTCATCTGTTTTAAGAGGCTATTTTCAAGGAATAAACGACATGCTGCCGACGGCAAGTTCGCAGGTCGCTGAACAATGCATCCGTGTGTTGACGATTCTGGTTCTTTCCACAATTTTCGTGTATCAGGGCTATAATGATTATGTGGTCGGCAAGGGGGCGGTCCTTGGTTCGATAACCGGCGGCATAACTGGCCTGGTACTGCTTATCACTTTCGTTATTTTAAGAGAAGAATGGAAGCTTTTTTTACGAATGAGAATCAAACCGGTAAATTTCATAAAAATCTCCAAAGCCCTGATTTTCCAAGGGCTGGCGTTTTGCATAACTGGCTTGATCCTTATCTTGTTTCAGTTTGTCGATTCATTGCACCTGTACTCCCTACTGAGGGAAACTGGAATGGGGGAAAAGGAAGCAAAAGAATGGAAAGGGGTATATGATCGAGGACAGCCGTTGCTTCAGCTAGGTACAGTCGTGGCTAATTCTTTTGCATTGGCGCTTGTACCTGTAATATCCGGATTCGTTCAGAGGAAAAGTGAGCATGAATTATTGAATAAGATCAAATTGGCGCTTCGTGTAAGTGCGACGATAGGACTTGCTGCCGCGATTGGGCTGGTGGTGACGATGAAGCCTGTCAACCATATGCTGTTCATGGATACCAAAGGGACGATTACTTTAGCAATTTTCTCTTTATCGATTTTATTCACATCCCTCATAATGGCAGAAACGGCAGTGATTCAAAGTTTAGGCTACTCGTTCGTTCCGGTGATCATCACGATTGTGGGGGTTGGCAGCAAGTGGGCTTTGAACCTTGTTCTGGTGCCCCATTACAAGATCGCGGGAGCAGCCTCGGCAACAGTGCTTGCGTTTATGATCATGTCTGTATTATTTTATCTGGTATTGAGAGTACATATTAAAAGGCCATTAATTGAAAAGAAGCACGTGTTAATAATTTTGAAGAGTACGGTTTACATGGGTACGGCGGTCGTTTTATTCAATAGTTTATTCGAATTGATATTACCAGGCGAGAGCCGGTTGTTAGCTACGATCCAAGCTTTGACCGGTGTAGGGATCGGTGCAGCCGTTTTTGTGATGACGGCCATTCGTGCAGGTTTATTTGGGGAAGAAGAACTTTCACTTATACCTGCAGGTTCGAAGCTTAAACGATTTATAATAACGAATAGGAGTATACGAAATCATGAATGAGATTACGATAATAGGCCTTGGTGCAGGAGATTTAGATCAGCTTCCGCTAGGGATTTATAAAAAATTGATACAAACGGAACAATGTTTCGTCAGAACGATCGATCATCCTGTAATCGGGGATTTGAAAAGGGAAGGAATAAATTTCACGGCATTTGACGGGATATATGAAAAGCACGACCAATTTGAAGCTGTATATGAAGAAATTGCCGGAACATTATTACAAGAGGCTTCAAACCGTTCCGTTCTATACGCAGTTCCAGGGCATCCCATGGTTGCGGAAAAAACGGTGCAGCTTTTGCTTGAAAAGGGTCCGGCTCTTGGAATAGCCATTAAGCTGGAAGGCGGGCAAAGTTTCCTTGATCCCTTGTTTCAGGCTGTTAGAATCGATCCGATTGAAGGGTTTCAGCTATTGGATGGAACAGATCTTTCACCAGAAGATTTGCACATTGCCCAGCATATGATAATCGGACAGGTATATGACGCATTCAGTGCATCCAATGTGAAGCTGACCTTAATGGAAAAGCTACCGGATGACTACGAGGTATATATCGTTACAGCGGCAGGAAGCAGTCAGGAAAAAGTGACAAAATGCGCTCTCTTCGAACTCGACCGTCAGATGGAGTTAAGTAACTTGACGAGTGTTTATGTCCCGCCTGTAAGCGAAGAAGCTTTACGATATAGGGAGTTCTCTAAGCTGCGGCAGGTCATTGCAGAACTTAGAGGTCCTGACGGATGTCCTTGGGATAAGAAGCAAACTCATGAAAGCTTGAAGAAATATCTAATAGAAGAGGCATATGAGCTGATTGATTCCATCGATGAAGAGGACGATGAGGGCATGATTGGTGAACTTGGGGATGTCCTGCTTCAGGTGATGCTTCATTCACAAATCGGTGAAGATGAGGGCATGTTCACGATAGATGATGTGATTGAAGGCATTACGGCAAAAATGATTCGACGCCACCCTCATGTATTCGGAGATGTTGAAGTGAACGGCGAGGAAGATGTATTGGTGAACTGGCAGAAAATCAAAGAAGATGAAAAAGGGAGCGAAACAAAAGCCCCGCAATCCATACTGGATGGTATTGAGAAATCGCTGCCAAACTTACTTCGGGCCGAAGAGTATCAAAAAAGGGCAGCCAAGGTTGGATTTGATTGGGATGAGGTTTCCGAGGCCTGGAAAAAGGTCAGGGAAGAAGTGCTGGAATTGGAAGAGGAAATATTAAGCCCGAACAGGGATGTCGAAAGAATAAAATCAGAGCTTGGCGACCTCTTTTTTGCGCTTGTCAACGTTTCACGTTATTATGACATACAAGCGGAAGAAGCCGTCTACAAAGCAAACCAGAAATTCCATCAGCGTTTTACATATATAGAAGAGTGCATTCAAAGGGCAGACAAAAAATTTGAGGATTATACATTGGAAGAACTGGATTCATATTGGGATGAAGCAAAAGCTAAAGGACTTTAATTAAGGGAGAGATTTGAATGTCGATGAGATTGGATAAATTCCTAAAAGTTTCAAGGTTGATCAAGCGCCGCACACTTGCGAAGGAGGTTGCGGATAAAGGGAGAATCACGATTAACGGACAGCAGGCCAAGGCAAGTTCGAATGTGAAAGATGGCGATGAGCTGACTGTAAGGTTCGGTCAAAAGCTTGTTACGGTACGTGTCGATAAAATTCAGGAAACGACGAAAAAAGAAGCGGCTGCAGATATGTATACCATCGTAAAGGAAGAAAAGCTAGCGGAGGAGTAAGGACAGGCTTGGTTCTAATTCCGCTCTTACGGACATACACTTGTACAAAATCAGTGGTACTGTGAGGGATGAAAAAATGAGCCAATATATTGATCCGAATGCTGGTTACACAAAGGGAACGACCCAAGAGCATGATGTAACGATGAAAGGCCGCCGTTTACTTGATATTACCGGTGTCAAACAAGTTGAAAGTTTCGATAATGAAGAATTTCTGCTCGAAACGTCAATGGGTTTCTTATCTATCCGGGGCCAAAACTTGCAAATGAAGAATTTAGACGTTGATAAAGGCATCGTTTCCATTAAGGGAAAGATTTTTGACCTTGTTTATTTAGATGAGCAATCAGGGGAGAAAGCTAAAGGCTTCTTTGGCAAATTGTTCAAATGACCTTAACGATCCAATTTTATACGTTGCTTGCGATGATAGGCATGGGCAGTGGCTTTGGGGCTGCCCTGGATACGTATAGCCGGTTCCTGAATCGTTCAGAAAGGAAAAGGTGGATTGTATTCATCCATGACTTCCTTTTCTGGATCATTCAGGGTCTCCTTATTTTTTATGTTTTGTTTTTAGTGAATGAGGGAGAGTTTCGCCTCTATTTATTTTTGGCCTTATTATGCGGTTTTTCAGCTTATCAAGCACTTTTCAAAGGTTTCTATCAACGTTTATTAGAGTTTCTGATAATACTTGTGATAAAGTTGGCGAGATTTATAGCGAATTCGGTTCACATGCTGATATTTCTACCGATAAAATGGGTAATAGTATCTGTAGTGGCCATCATCATCGGAATAGGTAAGTTCGTTTTGGCATTATTAAAATGGGCGGGGAAAATACTTCTCTTTATTTTGACTATATTCTGGAGACCACTAAAGTGGATTCTGACTTATGTATGGAATTTATTGCCGGTTTTTGTTACGAAAAACGTCGGGAAGTTTTATAATAAAGGAAAAGGGATTTTATTGAAAATAAAGAATTCTATATTTAGAACGCTAAATGGATGGAGAAATAAAAAGAAATGAGGAGCGATAAAAAATGAGTAGCCTGCGTAAAAGGAAAGTGGCAAAAATGGAAAATCCCTACGTCGCTCAACAAGAGAAAAAAGTACAAACCGTAGAAAAAAAGAAGCGTGGTCTAATGCGTAGATTAACTCTTTACTCAGTTTTCGCCGCTGTCTTTTTGATTTTTGCCGTTTCCACCCTCATAACGCAAAATGTTGCACTGGATGAGAAAGTTAAACAAAAGGAAGAATTGAAGGGAAAGTTAGCTGAATTGAAAAAAGACGAGACCCTTCTTAAAGAAGAAATCGTAAAGCTTAATGATGACGACTATATAGCGAAAATAGCCAGACGGGATTATTTCTTATCTGAAAAAGGTGAAATCATTTTTACCCTTCCAAAAGGGAAGGAAGATAGTGACTAATATTGACACTGTTTTTTTACTTTCGTTATAATATAGTATGAAGAGATTTTTTTAACATTTCTAAGGAGGAACATTTTTTTTATGTCAATCGAAGTAGGCAGCAAGTTACAAGGTAAAGTAACAGGCATAACTAATTTTGGTGCATTTGTAGAGCTACCTCAAGGTTCAACCGGTCTTGTCCATATCAGTGAAGTAGCTGATAACTATGTCAAGGATATCAATGATCATTTAAAAGTGGGCGATACAGTTGAGGTGAAAGTCATCAACGTTAAAGATGGCAAGATTGGCTTGTCCATAAAAAAAGCGATAGACCGTCCTGAAGGTGAGCAAAAACCTGCATACACACCACGTCCGCGCCAAGGAAGAGGGAATGACAGCCGTTCCAAAGACTTCCGCTCGAAAGGTAATGGTTTCCAACCTAAAGAAAACTTTGAGCAAAAAATGGCTAAATTCTTAAAAGATAGCGAAGACCGCTTAACGACCCTTAAACGTAGCACCGAAACGAAACGGGGAGGTCGAGGAGGAAGACGCGGATAAAACTGCTGCTGAAAATAATAGTTTAGCAACTTTTCCTGTGAAATTATTCATAGTGTAGATAAAGGCAAGCTTGCTGGCTTGTCTTCTTTTAATGATCAACGACATTAAAAAAGCGCCTCTGAACACTTACCGATATAAGTGTTCAGAGGCGCTTTGATATAGGATGACCCGTACGGGATTCGAACCCGTGTTACCGCCGTGAAAGGGCGGTGTCTTAACCGCTTGACCAACGGGCCATGATTTTCAAGAAAAAAGATAGCGGCAGAGGGGATCGAACCCCCGACCTCACGGGTATGAACCGTACGCTCTAGCCAGCTGAGCTACGCCGCCATATTGGTAAGTGCTACTGAAGCACAAGTTATATCTTACAGTCGTGAAGAAAAAATGTCAACAAAAAAAATAAAGTTTGTCGGTTTCCATTTCCTGATCATTTATTCGTGTTATTTTCCGCAAAAATAACCTAAAAACTTTGCTTTTCTTCAAAAAAAAAAGAACACCTGTTTCTGTATTGAAAAAAAAGGTACAAAAACCTGTATACAAATGATTGTTCAAGAAGAATTTCGTCGAACGTTTTTCTTATCCGCTTATAAAATTTTGACAAAAAAATAGACAAGCCCTCTATATAATAAAAACCACTAATACGAATGGGGTGTTGAAATGGAAAAAGTAGAAAGACCTATGATGGAACCTCTTGGAGATGTTCAATTGAAAGAAGCGAAGGCAGGGGCCATCAATTGGATCCATCAACTGCAAATGAAGTCGGAAGACATATTCATAAAAAAAGGTATCTCTTTAGCAATTATCGGTTTTTTATTAGGACGGGCTTTGATTCTTTCGCAGCTTGCACCATTTGGACTTCCGTTTTTCGCAGCTGTTTTTCTCATGAGACGTGATAGGGCACCACTGGCTTTATTCGGATTGATTGCAGGTGGTCTGACCGTTCACTATTCGAACAGTTTAGTCATCTTTGCATCGGCGTTCCTGCTCCTGTTATTTCATAAGATCAAGAAGCCCGCCGTTGAAGGACAATTCAAGACAATGTCGATGTACGTCTTTGCTTCACTATTCCTGGTCAACCTGGCCGAGCAATATCTGGTATTTCGAACGATTCAGCTATACGACTTGATGATGATAGGGGTAGAGGCGGGACTCGCAATGATCTTAACCTTAATCTTCATACAATCCATCCCGATGCTGACCATTCGGACAAAGTCCCAATCATTAAAGACGGAGGAAATCGTCAGCATCATCATCCTGCTGGCTTCGGTGATGACCGGAACCATCGGCTGGATGATATACGATTTATCACTCGACCATATATTCTCGCGATACCTGGTCCTCCTCTTCGGGCTGGCGGGAGGGGCCGCCATAGGCTCCACTGTAGGTGTAGTTACTGGATTGATATTCAGCTTGGCAAGTATTGCAAGTCTTTATCAAATGAGCCTTCTCGCATTCTCAGGGCTTCTGGGAGGTTTGTTGAAGGAGGGAAGGAAGATAGGGGTTGCCGCAGGACTCCTTATTGCTACATTACTGATAGGTTTATATGGTGAGGGCACCAATAATATTATGGTGACCCTTTATGAATCAATTATAGCTGTGGCCCTATTTATATTGACACCGTCATCCATAATCAACAAAATAGCGAAACATATACCGGGAACAGTCGAGAATTCCGATGAACAGCAGCAGTATGCCCGAAAAGTGAGGGATGTCACCGCTCAAAGGGTGGAGCAATTCTCACATGTATTTGAGGCGCTCTCAAATAGCTTTTCTCAAGTGGATGAAAGGGGGAGATTGGAGGAAGATGAGAAAGAATTCGACTACTTCTTAAGTAATGTAACGGAAAAGACGTGCCAGCTCTGTTTTAAGAAGGAACAATGCTGGTCCAAAAACTTTAATACAACCTATGACGGCATGCAGGAAATTATGCTTCAATTAAGTGAAAATAATGGTCAGCTCCCCCAAAAAACTTCGAAAGAATGGGGAAAATATTGTAGCCGCGGGCCTCAGGTCATTGGGGCGATAGCACAGGAACTTACTTATTTTGAAGCTAACCAAAAATTAAAAAGGCAGGTGAAGGAAAGTCGGAAACTAGTGGCGGATCAACTGCGGGGCGTTTCGGCAGTAATGGATGATTTTGCGAAAGAAATTCAAAGGGAAAGGAAGAATCATCATGTACATGAAGAGTCCATTTTGGAAGCCATCCAGGATTTTGGCCTGCACATAGGTCATGTTGAAATATACAGTCTAGAACAAGGAAATGTTGATATAGAGATGAGTGTCCCATACTGCCAGGGCAGAGGGGAATGTGAAAAGTTGATTGCACCTATGCTTTCTGACATTTTAGGGGAAACGATAGTCGTTCATTCAGAAGAGTGTGCAACATATCCAAACGGGCAATGTGAGGTGATATTTAGGTCAGCAAAAAAATTCACGGTCGAAACGGGTGTGGCTCATGCTGCCAAGGGGGGAGGGCTTGTATCGGGAGATAGTTATACGACCATGGAAATTGGCTGCGGCAAATTTGCGATAGCCATCAGTGATGGAATGGGAAATGGGGAAAGGGCCCATTTTGAAAGTACAGAGACATTGAAGCTGCTACAAAAATTTTTACAATCGGGAATAGAAGAAAAAATAGCCATTAAATCCGTAAACTCCGTTTTATCTCTACGCACTACCGATGAAATATTTTCGACTCTTGATTTGGCAATGATTGATCTTCAGGACGCAAGGGCTAAGTTTTTAAAAATCTGTTCGATACCGAGTTTCATTAAAAGGGGGGATAGGATAATAAAAATTGAATCAAGTAACCTTCCTATGGGAATCATCCAGGATTTCGATGTTGATGTTGTATCAGAAGAGCTGAAGGCAGGGGACATATTAATCATGATGAGCGATGGAGTATTCGATGGTCCCTCACATGTCGAAAATATCGAGTTCTGGCTCAAACGAAAAATCAAGGAAATGGAAACGGACGATCCGCAGGAAATCTCTGATTTAATATTGGAAGAGGTCATCCGAACTAAAGGGATCATAGATGATGACATGACAGTGGTTACATCGAAAATTAAGCATAACACACCGAAATGGGCATCCATTCCCGTTTCTCCAAAACGTAAAAAGGCCCAGTAGGGGCCGTTTATATAAATAAAATAAATAAAACCAAAATGAGGTGGAGAAATGGCAGACGGATAAAAGGTAAAGGGTTGAACTCTTTTCAATCACTTCACTCCATGATGACTTGATGCGATGCCTTTGGCGTATAATTTCCCCCTTTTTAGTCAATTATGGTAACAAATTGATAGGAAGGGAGAGCAAAACATGAAAGCAGGAACATTAAGACAGATTTTGCTTATAACCGACGGATGTTCAAATCATGGTGAGGAACCATCTGCCATGGCTGAATTAGCAAGGGAGCAAGGCATAACCATCAATGTCATAGGTGTCATGGAAAATGATGTGATAGATGAAAAGGGACTTAAGGAAATTGAGAAGATTGCTGGTTCTGGAGGTGGCGTAAGTCAAATAGTCTATGCTCAGCAGTTGTCCCAAACCGTCCAAATGGTGACCCAAAAGGCAATGACCCAAACTATACAGGGAGTTATCAATCGTGAACTTCAACAAATACTTGGAGATTCAAAAACGATGGAGGATCTTCCGCCGGATAAACGAGGAGAAGTGATGGAGGTGGTCGATGAGCTTGGGGAAACAAGCAAGCTCGAAGTACTGATTCTTGTTGATACAAGTGCAAGTATGAAACATAAGCTGCCTACAGTAAAAGATTCCTTATTAGATCTTTCCCTTAGTATGAATGCAAGGATGGGTGACAGCCGTTTTTCCGTATTCGTATTTCCTGGGAAAAGAAATGATGTTGAAAAGTTGCTGGATTGGACCCCGAACCTTGAAGCCTTGACGGCAACTTTTCCTAAGCTTAGTACAGGGGGACTCACTCCGACAGGTCCAGCCATTCGTGAAGCTTTGACATATTTCAATAAAAAACGTTCATTGAGGGGATTGTTATCACATGATGATGAACAATACTTTGAGGAATCAATGTAAACTCCTGCCTGGCAGTTTGGTCACTGGAAAATGGAATAAAAATCAGTACAAAATAATTAAGGAATTGGGGTGTGGAGCGAACGGGATCGTCTATTTGGTTGAAAGCGGAAATCGTCATTATGCTTTAAAGCTCAGTGATAATGGGACGTCTATTATTTCGGAGATGAATATCCTAAAATCCTTTTCAAAGGTCCAGGGGTCTACCCTTGGACCTTCCTTTTTGGAAGCGGATGATTTCATGAAAACAGGAAAGCAGCTCCCTTTTTATGTCATGGAATATATCCACGGACACGATTTTTTGCGTTTTATCGATAAAAAAGGGTCATCGTGGATTGGAGTCTTAATGCTTCAGCTTTTAACAAGCTTGTCTGCCTTGCATACCAATGGCTGGGTGTTCGGGGATTTAAAACCTGAGAATTTGATCGTGACTTCACCAGCCTATAAGGTACGGTGCGTGGATGTAGGCGGAACCACCTTAATCGGGAGATCTGTTAAAGAATTCACTGAGTTTTTTGACAGGGGTTACTGGGGACTTGGATCAAGAAGGGCCGATCCGCAATATGACTTGTTCGCTGTGGCGATGATTATAATAAATTCAGCCTATCCTGGACGTTTCCACAAGAAAGGGGAGGGGTATAGACAGCTTAACGACCTGATTAAGCAGAAAAAGGAATTGCACCCATATAGAAAGATGTTGGATAAAGCGCTCCGCGGGCAGTATGATTCAGCCCTTCAAATGCGGGAGGATCTGGTCACGGTTCTAAGTAAGCAAAATCATTCAAAGAAAAAGGGCCCGACTCAGGCAGCGATGGGTCAGCCACATACAATGCAACCTGCAACGAGACAGGCAAGAAGGTCCCAAAACCATTCAAAAAAGAAAAGTGGCGGTTTTTTTGAAACTTTTTTGCTGGTTGCCATCATATCGATGCTCTATGTTCTATACATATATGATCAGTTGTTATGATATAGTTATTAGGTGAATGCAATGGAATAGTTGAAACCATTTCATGATTGAATCGTATAAAACTAATGCCTGTCCATAAAGAAGGAAGATTGTATGTTAAAGGAAAAAGTTCTGAGCACCATTTATAGAAACGAATTGATTAAGGAACACTCGAAGTTGCTAATAGGCGTTTCCGGAGGACCGGACTCAATGGTGCTTCTCCATATCCTTAAGGAAATTCAACCTCTTTTTCATTACGAGATGATCGTTGCAAGTGTTGACCATATGTTTCGTGGTGAAGAATCCTATGAGGATTACAAATATGTCCAGCATATATGTGAACGGTGGGGCATTACATTCGAGGGAAGAAGGATCGATGTTCCTGCCCGGATGGAGCAGACGGGGGAAAGTTCACAAATTACGTCAAGAAAGTTGCGTTTTGCTTTTTATGAAGAAATGATGGATAAGCATCAAGCCTCCACGCTTGTCCTGGGGCATCATGGGGATGATCAAATAGAAACGATGCTCATGCGCTTAACAAGAGGGGCGACAGGTAAGGCAAGAGCGGGTATTCCCATAAAGAGACGGTTCCATACCGGAAATCTGATCAGGCCTTTTCTTGAGATCACGAAAAGCCAAATAATCGAATACGCGGGCCTTCATAATATTGAACCAAGGTTTGATCCGAGCAATGAAACGGATGTCTATGCAAGAAATCGTTTTAGACATGAAGTCCTTCCATTTTTAAAGAAAGAAAATAGAAAGGTTCATGAGCATTTTCAACGATTCAGTGAAGAGCTTTATGAAGATGAAGAGTTTTTTTTGAAAATGGTTTCAAGCAAAATGTCCGGGGTTTGGATCCGACAGGATAAAGATCAAGCGGTTATTCAGATTGATAAGGTTCTCGCGATGCCTAAACCTTTACAAAGAAGGGCGATTCAACTAATATTAAACTATCTTTATTTGGAGAGACCTTCATCGCTTTCGGCATTACATATTGACCAACTTTTAGTTTTGTTTTTGAATCCTCAACCATCTGCAGAATTGCATCTTCCGGAGGGCCTTATTGCGGAAAAATCATATCAAACTTGCACTTTTAGATTTTTTCGGCAAAAAAGCCTTAAATATTCCCTTAAATTACAAATTCCCGGTGAGACTATTCTTCCGAATGGATATAAGATTAAAGCGCACTATATAAAAGAAGAAATTCCGGTACTTAGAGGAAATCATTCTTTTATTCTTCCCGAATCAGCTGTTCAGTTTCCTCTTACAGTCCGAACCAGGAATGAAGGCGAACGGATGGCCGTCAAGGGATTGGGTGGAACTAAAAAGTTAAAGGATATTTTTATTAATGAAAAGATCCCGATGCTAGAAAGAAATGTGTGGCCGGTCATCATCGATCAAACGGGAACGGCCATTTGGCTACCTGGTTTAAAGAAATCGAATATTGAGCCGGATATAATTTCTGATGAAAAATCTTTAATCTACTTAGAATATAAAAAAGCTTAATTCTTCTTGGGGGGCAATTAATTACAATGACCATGCAAAACGACATTGAAAAGGTTTTAATAACAGAGGAAGAACTTCAAAAAAAAATCAGGGAATTGGGTGCGCAGCTTGAAGCTGATTACCAAGGTAAGTTCCCGTTGGCCATCGGAGTGCTGAAAGGCGCCATGCCATTTATGTCAG
Organism: Peribacillus simplex; assembly: GCF_030123325.1. Taxonomy (NCBI): domain Bacteria; kingdom Bacillati; phylum Bacillota; class Bacilli; order Caryophanales; family Bacillaceae; genus Peribacillus; species Peribacillus simplex. Next base: position 79,358 of record NZ_CP126106.1, read on the forward strand.
ATCTACTGAAACGTGTGGATACACATCTTGAAATGGATTTTATGGATGTTTCAAGCTATGGTAACTCCACTGTATCTTCCGGTGAAGTGAAAATCATCAAAGATCTTGATACATCGGTTGAAGGCCGGGATATTTTAATCATCGAAGATATTATCGACAGCGGTTTGACTCTTAGCTATCTTGCGGAACTTTTCCGTTATCGAAAAGCAAAATCAATTAAAATCGTTACCTTATTGGATAAACCAACAGGCAGGAAAGCGGATATCACTCCGGATTATGCCGGGTTCATCGTTCCGGATGCATTTGTTGTCGGATATGGTCTTGATTTTGCCGAAAAGTATCGTAATCTCCCGTATATTGGCATATTGAAGCCTGAAATTTACTCGAATTAATCGTACCTGTTTGAAAGAGAAGACCAGATAAAAACAGCGGTGTTAAATTATTGTAATTCATTAATTTTGTATGATAGTATTTACTATAGTTTGTTTACCCGTGGGAGGAGGTAAGGGATGAATCGGATCTTCCGTAATACCATATTTTATTTACTGATCTTTTTGGTCATCATTGGGATTGTAAGCATTTTTAATAATAACAATGAACCAACGGAGAAAATGACCCAAGATGAATTCTATAAGCATTTGGAGAATGGGGATGTTACTGCACTGACGATGCAGCCCGAAAGCAGTGTATTTGAAATCACAGGAAAGCTCAAAGGTTATGAGGAAAACAAATTCTTTGTGACGTACGTGCCTTTCAGTGAATATTCTCAAAGTAGAATCAATGATGCCGTAACCAAGTTGGATAAGGACATCATCACTGTGGAACCTCCAGAAAAAACAAGTGGCTGGGTGACATTTTTCACTTCCATCATTCCATTTGTAATCATTTTTATCCTCTTCTTCTTTTTACTTAACCAAGCTCAGGGCGGCGGTGGTGGCCGCGTCATGAACTTCGGGAAAAGTAAGGCGAAATTGTATAATGATGATAAGAAAAAAGTGCGCTTCAATGATGTTGCCGGAGCGGACGAAGAAAAGCAGGAACTTGTCGAGGTTGTTGAATTCTTGAAAGATCCTCGCAAATTTGCCGAGCTTGGAGCCCGTATTCCTAAAGGGGTACTTTTAGTTGGACCTCCTGGTACAGGTAAAACTTTACTTGCACGAGCAGTGGCTGGTGAAGCCGGAACTCCTTTCTTCTCAATCAGTGGTTCTGATTTTGTTGAAATGTTTGTGGGTGTCGGTGCATCCCGTGTTCGTGACCTGTTTGAAAATGCTAAGAAGAATGCACCATGTATCATCTTTATCGATGAAATTGATGCAGTCGGACGTCAACGTGGCGCAGGTCTTGGTGGCGGTCACGATGAACGTGAACAGACATTGAACCAACTATTGGTTGAAATGGATGGTTTCGGTGGTAATGAAGGAATCATAATCATCGCCGCGACTAACCGTGCTGATGTATTGGATCCGGCATTATTGCGTCCAGGACGTTTTGACCGTCAAATAACGGTAGGCCGTCCTGATGTTAAGGGCCGTGAAGAAGTTCTGAAAGTGCATGCACGCAATAAACCTTTAGCAGAAACAGTCGATTTGAAAGCGATCGCTCAGCGTACTCCAGGATTTTCTGGTGCAGATCTTGAAAACTTACTGAATGAAGCGGCGCTAGTAGCTGCCCGTCAAGATAAGAAGAAGATCGACATGTCCGATTTGGATGAAGCTTCGGATCGCGTCATCGCTGGACCTGCCAAGAAAAACCGTGTCATTTCCAAAAAGGAAAGAAATATCGTGGCGTGGCATGAAGCAGGCCATACCATTATTGGATTGGTTCTGGATGATGCCGAGGTCGTTCATAAAGTTACGATCGTCCCTCGTGGTCAAGCTGGCGGTTATGCAGTTATGCTGCCGAAAGAAGATCGTTTCTTCATGACGGAACCTGAGCTTAAAGATAAAATCGTAGGGCTATTGGGTGGCCGTGTAGCCGAAGAAGTTACATTCGGAGAAGTGAGTACCGGTGCGCATAACGATTTCCAACGTGCAACGGGCATAGCCCGGAGCATGGTTATGGAATATGGCATGAGTAAACTCGGACCACTTCAATTCGGTAATTCACAAGGTCAGGTCTTCCTAGGCCGGGATTTCAACAATGATCAAAACTATTCGGATGCAATAGCATATGAAATTGATCTTGAAATTCAACGTATCATCAAGGAAGCTTACGAAAGATGTAAGACGATTCTTACTGAAAATCGTGAAAAACTTGATTTGGTTGCAAAAACCCTGCTTGAAGTGGAAACACTTGATGCTGAACAAATCAAAAGTTTATTCCATAATGGTAAATTGCCGGAACGTGATTATACAGCCCTTAATGGGAATTTAACCACTGATGAGAATGTCAAGGTTAACATCAATACGAAGAAGGAAGAAAAAGAGGCCTTATTAGATCCATTGGATAAGAGAGGACCTGAGGACCTTGAAATAACGGAGGAAGGATTGAATACCCCTCCAATCAAAGAAGGTGCTCCTCAAGATCAGCCGCTTTCCTTCCCGAACGAAGATGACAATAAAAAGTCTTAAGTTGACTGAATTCAAAAGGGTATTTCCGCCTCGGAAATACCCTTTTCTTAACTCTTGAATTAATTATGATGAATTTTCTGGGGAACCTTTCGAAAAGTGCGACTAATAGCGTGGTAAAATAACAGTGTGGTATGATGTTGGAGAATAATTTACCGGAGTGATGAAACGATGATTTTTGTATTGGATGTTGGGAATACGAATACTGTATTAGGCGTATACGATGAAGATATTTTAAAATATCATTGGCGAATTGAGACTAACCGTCACAAGACAGAAGATGAGTATGGAATGGTCATAAAGTCTTTGCTGCAACATGAAGATCTTTCGTTTGATCAATTTGATGGAATCATCATTTCTTCGGTAGTTCCGCCAATTATGTTTGCGCTTGAACGCATGTGCAAAAAATACTTTGGTATTAAACCGCTTATAGTTGGACCTGGAATAAAAACTGGCTTGAATATTAAATACGAAAATCCGCGTGAGGTGGGTGCGGACCGAATCGTGAATGCCGTTGCAGGCATTCAGGAATATGGAAGCCCTCTCATTATCGTGGACTTTGGCACGGCAACTACATATTGCTATATAAATGAGGATAAACAGTACATGGGCGGAGCCATTGCTCCAGGGATAAATATTTCTACTGAGGCACTTTATTCAAAGGCGGCCAAACTTCCAAGAATAGAAATCAGCCGGCCAGAAGGGATTATTGGGAAAAATACGGTGTCCGCCATGCAGTCTGGTATTTTGTATGGGTATGTTGGACAGGTAGAAGGAATCGTTAATCGAATTAAGGCGCAAAGTAATTTAGAACCAACGGTAATAGCAACGGGTGGATTGGCTACCTTAATTGCCAATGAGTCTACTGTGATTGACGTAGTGGAGCCATTTTTGACCTTGAAGGGGTTGCAGTTGATCTATAAACGTAATCGTGAGCAAGTGAAGAAGTAACAAAAAGCATGAAAGGAGCAAAATAAATGAAGGATTATCTAATAAAGGCATTAGGTTATGAAGGACAGGTTCGGGCATATGCTGTTTCAACAACAGACACGGTAGGTGAAGCCCAGCGGCGCCATTATACATGGCCTACTGCTTCAGCTGCCCTTGGACGGGCGATGACGGCAGGCGTTATGATGGGCGGAATGTTAAAAGGTGAAGAAAAGCTGACGATTAAAATCGAGGGCGGTGGACCGATTGGTTCCATCCTGGTCGACAGCAATGCAAAGGGGGAAGTCCGCGGATATGTGACTCACCCGCAAACCCACTTTGATTTGAATGAGCAAGGAAAGCTGGATGTAAGGAAAGCGGTGGGTACAGATGGATTGTTGACTGTTATCAAAGATATCGGTCTTCGTGATTACTTTTCAGGTCAGGTACCGCTTGTATCGGGAGAATTAGGTGAAGATTTCACTTATTACTTTGTTACTTCCGAACAGGTGCCTTCATCTGTGGGGGTTGGGGTCCTGGTGAATCCGGATAATTCAATCCTTGCAGCGGGTGGATTCATCATCCAGTTGATGCCTGGTACATCCGAAGATACGATTTCAAAAATCGAAAATCGACTAAGCACGATAACGCCTGTTTCTAAGATGATTCAAAGCGGCATGACTCCAGAAGAAATCCTAACCGAAATTTTAGGCGAGGGCAATGTGAATATACTAGAAAAAATGGATGTCCAATTCTCCTGTCAATGTTCTAGGGAAAGAATTGCAAATGCATTGATTAGCCTGGGGCAAGCTGAGATTAGGGATATCATTGAGACAGAGGGACAAGCGGAGGCACATTGTCATTTTTGTAATCAGACCTACCAATTCTCGAAGGAAGAACTCGAGGAACTAGAAGCGGAAGCCAAAAAATAATATACGGGGGATAAGGGTTTGCCAAAACAAAAGCTTCGGGCGATTATTGCTGCCCTTGCCTTGTTGAACCTATTGACTATCATTATCTTTGTCATAAAACCATTAATCATTTCAAAATCCGTCATCGGGGAAGAAACGGCCGCAAAGGTTGGATCCAAGGATATTTCCCGGGACGCATGGATTAATGAGCTTGAAAAAAGATATGGGGAAGATGTACTTGAGGAAATGGTCGATAAAGAGGTCGTGAAACAGGCAGCTGAAAAATACAAAGTGAAAATTTCGGATGAAGAGCTTGATCGGGAACTTAAAATGATGAAAACGATGTATGGGACTGCCGGTCAGAACCTTAATAAAAGTAACGATCAACTGAGGCAGGAAATTCAGTCGAGTCTCCTCCTCGAGAAGCTCCTCACCAAGGACGTTTCGGTCTCCGAAACGGCAATGCGGAATCATTATGATAATAATAAGGATATCTACAGAATCCCTACTGCTTTCCATATTTCCCATATTACCTCGTCTACAAAAAAGCAAGCGGATCAAATCGTACGTGAACTGAAGAAAGGAGTCTCCTTTGATGTCTTGGCGATGGAAAAGTCCCTTGATGAATTCACTGCCAATCAAGGAGGGGACATGGGTTATATATCGCAGGATAACGAGCAAGTCTCTAAGGAGTACATTACCGCTGCCGAGAAATTGAAGGTAAAAAAGTGGAGTGATCCGATTCAAACGGAAGAAGGCTGGGCCGTCATCTATCTGCATGAAAGAATAGAGGGCAAGCAGTATGAATATGAAGAAGTTAAAGACAAGATTCACCGTCAAATAGCTCTTGAACAGATTCAGGCACCGGTCTCAGGGAAAATTTTCTGGGACGAATTTGATGTAGAATGGTTTTATGGATCGAAAGAACAAAAGTAGGTCAATGGTTGTGTGAGAAAATTTAGAATATAGTATATAATCATTGACAATGAACCATAAAAACTGGTAACTTTAAATTTATAAAACCAATAAACATACTCGGTATTTGAAATGATAAGGAGTGGAGAAAATGGCACGTATAGCTAATTCTGTAATCGATCTAATTGGACAGACGCCTATTGTGAAGTTAAACAAGCTTCAAAATGAAAACAGTGCAGATATTTATCTGAAACTTGAGTATTTTAACCCAGGCAGTAGTGTAAAAGACCGTATCGCCCTTGCGATGATCGAAGCGGCAGAAAAAAATGGTACCCTTAAGCCAGGTGATACGATCATTGAACCTACAAGCGGAAATACTGGAATAGGACTTGCGATGGTAGCTGCGGCAAAGGGCTATAAATCAATTCTGGTTATGCCGGAGACGATGAGTTTGGAACGCCGTAACTTGCTTCGTGCTTATGGCGCAGAATTAGTCCTTACTCCCGGGCCTGAAGGAATGAAGGGTGCAATCGCAAAGGCGACGGAGCTGTCTAAAGAAAAAGGTTACTTCATTCCACAGCAATTCGAGAATGTAGCCAACCCTGAAGTTCATCGGAATACTACAGGACCTGAAATCGTTGAAGCCTTTGGTGATGAAGGTCTGGATGCATTCGTTGCCGGAATCGGTACTGGCGGAACCATAACGGGTGCTGGTGAAGTCCTGCGTGAAAAATACCCTGACATTAAGATTTACGCTGTTGAGCCTGCGGACTCTCCGGTATTATCGGGTGGAACTCCAGGACCTCATAAAATCCAAGGAATCGGTGCAGGCTTCGTCCCGAGTATCTTGAATACAGATCTCTATGACGAAATCATTCAAGTCAATACAGAGGAATCGTTTGATTATGCCCGCCGTGCAGCAAAAGAGGAAGGAATCCTCGGTGGAATTTCCTCTGGTGGAGCAATTGCAGCTGCCATTAAAGTGGCAGACAAACTGGGTAAAGGCAAAAAGGTACTTGCCATCATACCAAGTAATGGTGAACGCTACTTAAGTACGCCATTATATAACTTTGAGTAAGACAAGACGCTAAAGATTAGAAGCGAAGTTCCTTAGGGGCTTTGCTTTTCTTTTTGTAGTAAAGTCTGCAGAAGCGTTCCAAATCTTCATGGAACTTGCACTATGCCTATGTAAATGGGTAAACTCGTATATATAGATTTCTTTAGGTGAAGGAGAACGTTGGATGTCATTAGCTGGAGCGTCAAAAATAAAATGCGGTTCATTTGATTTGGATTACAGCAATAAAACCTTAATTATGGGGATTTTGAATGTTACGCCAGACTCCTTTTCGGATGGCGGGAAATATAATCGGATAGATGCCGCTTTGAAGCATGCCGAACGGATGGTCAACGACGGAGCGGATATATTGGATGTAGGCGGGGAGTCCACCCGTCCTAACTATGAGAGGATATCGGATGAAGAGGAAATAGAGAGGGTCGCCCCGATTATTGAAGCCATATCCCGTAATATTGAGGTACCAATATCGGTCGATACATATAAATCAAGAGTAGCCGAAGCGGCTGTTAAAGCAGGAGCACATATATTAAATGACATTTGGGGAGGTAAGGCCGATTCCTTGATGTCAAAAGTTGCTGCGGAATATAAGGTGCCGATTATCTTGATGCATAACAGGGATAATATGAGTTATGGACACTTTGTTCGGGATGTACTTCAAGATTTATTCGAAAGCATCATGTTGGTAAAGGATGCAGGAGTCAAGGATGAAAACATCATTCTCGATCCGGGAATTGGCTTTGCGAAAGACTTAAAGTTAAATTTGGAAATGATGAGGAATCTTGATAAGCTGGTATCATTAGGATATCCCGTACTGCTAGCCACATCAAGAAAGTCCATGATTGGACATGTTCTGGACCTGCCACCTGATGAGAGGATGGAAGGGACAGCCGCCACGGTCTGCCATGGTATTCAACAAGGCTGTCAAATGGTTCGTGTACATGATGTGAAGGAAATGGCACGGACTGCAAAGATGATGGATGCTCTATTAGGAAAAGGTGAATGAAATGGATAAGATATATGTGAATAAAATGGAGTTTTACGGTTATCATGGAGTTTTTCCGGAAGAAACGAAGCTTGGCCAGCGGTTTAAAGTGGATTTGATCGTCCAGACTGATTTAGCCAAGGCTGGGAAGAGTGACAACCTTGAAGACTCGATCAACTATGGTGAGTTATATGAATTGTGTAAAAGTGTTGTCGAGGGAGAACCTTTTAAGTTAGTGGAAGCTGTTGCTGAAAAAATTGCCTCTGAACTGCTTAATAAATATTCTTCCATCGAGACATGCACCGTGAAGGTCTATAAACCAGATCCTCCAATAGCAGGCCACTATGATTCGGTTGCCATAGAGATTGTAAGGGGTCGCTGATTGTGGTAAATGTTGCTTACCTTTCGATAGGGTCGAACTTAGGTGATCGCCTTGAAACTTTCCAAAGGGCTTTCCAATTATTGTCTGAAAATCCGCATATCAAGTTGGTTGCATGCTCTTCTTTATATGAAACGGACCCGGTGGGATTTGAAGCTCAGGACTGTTTTTTAAATGCTGTCCTTAAAGTGAAAACCGATTTAGAACCTGAAAAACTACTTCACGCTTGTATGAAAATCGAACAAGAATTAGGGAGAAAAAGGGAAATTCGGTGGGGTCCCCGTACTTTAGACCTTGACATTTTGTTATATAATCATGAAAATATTGAGACAGAGATTCTTTCAGTCCCGCACCCTCGTATGCACGAGAGGGCTTTTGTTATCGTGCCTTTAATGGAAGTGGACCCTGATATATCACTTCCGCAAATTCATGCACCTTTGAGCGACCTGCTTGAACAGATTTCGGATAAAGAAGGAGTTCGATTATGGAAGGTGAAAAATGGGGAAGGCGTATTCGCGCTTTTCGAAAGTTAAAGGGTTATACCCAGGAAGGGTTTGCGAAAGAAATAGGCGTTTCCGTTTCCTTGTTGGGAGAAGTCGAACGAGGGAACCGCAACCCTTCAGAGGCATTTTTACTGGAAGTGGCGGAAGTTCTTCATGTTTCCATTGAGGAGCTTCAGCCACCTGAGGATAAATGAAAGAATGTTATAGGAGGCACACCGTGTTAAAAATAGGCAATATAGAAATGAAGAATCCGGTAGTGCTAGCACCGATGGCGGGAGTCTGTAACTCGGCATTCCGCTTGACCGTCAAGGAATTTGGTGCTGGCCTTGTTTGTGCGGAGATGGTCAGTGACAAGGGAATCGTTTTACAAAATGCTAGAACGATGAATATGCTTTATATAGATGAAAGAGAAAAGCCGTTAAGTTTGCAAATCTTTGGCGGTGAAAAGAAATCTTTGGTCGAAGCAGCACAATTTGTAGATAAAAATACAAATGCTGACATCATTGATATCAATATGGGCTGCCCAGTCCCAAAAATCACGAAATGTGATGCGGGTGCGAAGTGGCTTCTCGATCCAAACAAAATTTATGAAATGGTTTCAGCGGTGGTTGATGCTGTTGAAAAGCCGGTAACGGTGAAAATGCGCATAGGCTGGGATGATGAGCACGTTTTTGCGATTCAAAATGCCCAGGCTGTTGAACGCGCAGGTGGTAAAGCTGTTTCCATGCATGGCAGAACACGAGTTCAAATGTATGAAGGAAAAGCTAACTGGGACATCATCCGTGAAGTGAAGAAATCAATTAATATTCCCCTTATCGGTAACGGTGATGTGGAAACTCCAGAGGATGCCGAAAGAATGCTGAAGGAAACGGGTGTTGATGGAGTCATGATCGGCCGTGCAGCTCTAGGTAACCCGTGGATGATTTACCGGACTGTAAAATATCTAGAAACCGGTCAACTGATGGATGAACCTTCTGTTCGTGAAAAGATGGACGTTTGCGTGCTTCATATGGATCGTCTAATTGCGTTGAAAAATGAAAATGTCGCTGTTCGTGAAATGCGTAAGCATGCTTCTTGGTATCTAAAAGGTGTTAAAGGGAATGCTAATGCTCGCAAAGGAATTAATGTTTGTGAAACAAGGGAAGATGTTGTTAGCCTTCTATATGGACTTGTTGATGATATAGAAGCGAAGCAACAAAATATCCAAATGGTCTGATGTTTGACATTACCTTCCTATTTTCCTATAATACGCTTATCTTAAACTGCCAGTAATCCTGGCAGTTTTTATATGTACATAATCAATGTTTTAAGATAAAAAGCTGTTGAATTCCTTTACTTTATGTAAGAATAAATATGTATGCAAAAGAATTTCTGATTAATTATATAATGCATTTATTAATAAAGATGGAGATGATTTTCGTGAGTCATGAAGAATTGAATGACCAACTGCAGGTAAGGCGCGATAAAATGCAGGCCATGATGGATAATGGACAAGACCCTTTCGGGAGCAGATTCGAGCGCACCCATAACACTCAGGAGATAGTCAGTGCTTATGGTGAATTAGAAAAAGAAGATCTTGAAGAAAAAGAAATTGAAGTTACGATCGCTGGCCGTGTCATGACGAAGCGTGGAAAAGGGAAAGCGGGATTTGCCCATATCCAGGATATTAGCGGTCAAATCCAAATCTACGTCCGTTTAGATAACATTGGTGAAGATTCTTACCAAATTTTCAACCAAACGGATCTTGGCGATATCGTAGGGGTAACTGGCGTCATTTTCAAAACGAAAGTCGGGGAACTTTCCATTAAAGCTAAAGAATATGTGTTCCTTGCTAAAGCGCTTCGCCCGTTGCCTGATAAATTTCATGGCCTAAAGGATGTTGAAGAGCGTTACCGGAAGCGTTATGTCGATTTAATCACAAATGAGGAAAGCAAAAACACATTGATCATGCGCAGTCGCATTGTACAAGCAATGAGACGGTATTTGGACGATCATGGATACCTGGAAGTGGAAACGCCTCTACTGCACTCTGTTGCTGGTGGAGCTGCAGCACGTCCTTTCCTTACTCACCATAATGCCCTGGATATGCCATTGAATTTAAGGATTGCCATCGAGCTTCATCTAAAACGCTTAATCGTCGGCGGATTGGAGAAAGTTTATGAAATTGGCCGTGTTTTCAGAAATGAAGGAGTATCCACAAGACACAATCCTGAATTCACATTGATCGAATTATACGAGGCATATGCGGATTACCAAGATATCATGAGTTTAACGGAAAACCTGATTGCCCATATCGCTCAAGAAGTTCTGGGCACGACTACCATCCAGTATGGCGAGTATGAGATAGAGTTAAAACCGGAATGGAAACGACTTCACATGGTTGATGCTGTAAAAGAATATACTGGTGTGGACTTCTGGACTCAAATGAGTAAAGAAGAAGCCCAGCAGCTTGCTAAAGAAAATGGGATTGAAGTTAAGGAATCCATGGAATTCGGGCATATCGTAAATGAATTTTTTGAACAGAAGGTTGAAGATAAGTTAATTCAACCTACATTCATCTATGGCCATCCAGTGGAAATCTCTCCTTTAGCAAAGAAAAATCCGGAAGATTCCCGTTTCACAGATCGTTTTGAGTTATTCATTGTGGGTAGGGAGCATGCAAATGCCTTCACGGAACTAAATGACCCTATTGATCAACGTCAACGCTTTGAAGCTCAATTGAAAGAACGGGAGCAAGGTAATGATGAGGCCCATGAAATGGATGAAGATTTCTTGGAGGCGTTAGAATATGGAATGCCGCCAACTGGCGGACTTGGAATTGGTGTTGACCGTTTGGTTATGCTATTGACCAATTCTCCGTCTATACGTGACGTCCTGTTATTCCCGTTGATGAGACATCGCTAATAGGCAAATTGAATATTGATTGCAGGCCGAATTCGGATGGCTGGGATCATTGGGCATAGCTCATGATCCTGGTATGTCCCATTCGGTTTTTGTTTTTTTATTATAATTTCATGCCTTTTAATAGAATGGATTCTAGGGCTTGAAAGAAAAACAACATTATCTCAAAAAAACTTTTAAAAAGGTATTGCGCAGTTAACGTAATGATGTTATATTTATATCTGTCGTTACGAACGAGTTGCAAACAGATTACAAACTTTTAAAAAGTTTTAAAAAAGTTGTTGACTCACAGTGATGAAAGTGTTATTATAAATAAGCTGTTCCGAAAGATATTGCTCTTTGAAAACTGAACAAAACAAAGCGCCAACGTTAAATTTTAAGTGAGCACACACTATCAAAAAGCAAATGAGCAAGTCAAACATTTCTTCGGAGAGTTTGATCCTGGCTCAGGACGAACGCTGGCGGCGTGCCTAATACATGCAAGTCGAGCGAATCGACGGGAGCTTGCTCCCTGAGATTAGCGGCGGACGGGTGAGTAACACGTGGGCAACCTGCCTATAAGACTGGGATAACTTCGGGAAACCGGAGCTAATACCGGATACGTTCTTTTCTCGCATGAGAGAAGATGGAAAGACGGTTTACGCTGTCACTTATAGATGGGCCCGCGGCGCATTAGCTAGTTGGTGAGGTAATGGCTCACCAAGGCGACGATGCGTAGCCGACCTGAGAGGGTGATCGGCCACACTGGGACTGAGACACGGCCCAGACTCCTACGGGAGGCAGCAGTAGGGAATCTTCCGCAATGGACGAAAGTCTGACGGAGCAACGCCGCGTGAACGAAGAAGGCCTTCGGGTCGTAAAGTTCTGTTGTTAGGGAAGAACAAGTACCAGAGTAACTGCTGGTACCTTGACGGTACCTAACCAGAAAGCCACGGCTAACTACGTGCCAGCAGCCGCGGTAATACGTAGGTGGCAAGCGTTGTCCGGAATTATTGGGCGTAAAGCGCGCGCAGGTGGTTCCTTAAGTCTGATGTGAAAGCCCACGGCTCAACCGTGGAGGGTCATTGGAAACTGGGGAACTTGAGTGCAGAAGAGGAAAGTGGAATTCCAAGTGTAGCGGTGAAATGCGTAGAGATTTGGAGGAACACCAGTGGCGAAGGCGACTTTCTGGTCTGTAACTGACACTGAGGCGCGAAAGCGTGGGGAGCAAACAGGATTAGATACCCTGGTAGTCCACGCCGTAAACGATGAGTGCTAAGTGTTAGAGGGTTTCCGCCCTTTAGTGCTGCAGCTAACGCATTAAGCACTCCGCCTGGGGAGTACGGCCGCAAGGCTGAAACTCAAAGGAATTGACGGGGGCCCGCACAAGCGGTGGAGCATGTGGTTTAATTCGAAGCAACGCGAAGAACCTTACCAGGTCTTGACATCCTCTGACAACCCTAGAGATAGGGCTTTCCCCTTCGGGGGACAGAGTGACAGGTGGTGCATGGTTGTCGTCAGCTCGTGTCGTGAGATGTTGGGTTAAGTCCCGCAACGAGCGCAACCCTTGATCTTAGTTGCCAGCATTCAGTTGGGCACTCTAAGGTGACTGCCGGTGACAAACCGGAGGAAGGTGGGGATGACGTCAAATCATCATGCCCCTTATGACCTGGGCTACACACGTGCTACAATGGATGGTACAAAGGGCTGCAAACCTGCGAAGGTAAGCGAATCCCATAAAGCCATTCTCAGTTCGGATTGCAGGCTGCAACTCGCCTGCATGAAGCCGGAATCGCTAGTAATCGCGGATCAGCATGCCGCGGTGAATACGTTCCCGGGCCTTGTACACACCGCCCGTCACACCACGAGAGTTTGTAACACCCGAAGTCGGTGAGGTAACCTTCATGGAGCCAGCCGCCTAAGGTGGGACAGATGATTGGGGTGAAGTCGTAACAAGGTAGCCGTATCGGAAGGTGCGGCTGGATCACCTCCTTTCTAAGGATAATTACGAGTGCGCTTTTGTTTTGTTCAGTTTTGAATGAGTAATTCATTCAAATAGGAAAGACAAGCATCACGATGTGATGGAATTCTTTCTGCTTTGTTCCTTGAAAACTAGATAATAGATAGAAGGCAATTAATTTTTTTCAAAGCATCTGTAAGATCTTTTTTAACGGTTAAGTTAGAAAGGGCGCACGGTGGATGCCTTGGCACTAGGAGCCGATGAAGGACGGGACTAACACCGATATGCTTCGGGGAGCTGTAAGTAAGCTTTGATCCGGAGATTTCCGAATGGGGAAACCCACTGTTCGTAATGGAACAGTATCTTTACCTGAATACATAGGGTACTGAAGGCAGACCCGGGGAACTGAAACATCTAAGTACCCGGAGGAAGAGAAAGCAAACGCGATTTCCTGAGTAGCGGCGAGCGAAACGGAATTAGCCCAAACCAAGAGGCTTGCCTCTTGGGGTTGTAGGACACTCAACATGGAGTTACAAAGGAACGGGGTAAACGAAGCGATCTGGAAAGGTCCGTCGAAGAAGGTAAAAACCCTGTAGTTGAAACTTCGTTCCCTCCTGAGTGGATCCTGAGTACGGCGGGACACGAGAAATCCCGTCGGAAGCAGGGAGGACCATCTCCCAAGGCTAAATACTCCCTAGTGACCGATAGTGAACCAGTACCGTGAGGGAAAGGTGAAAAGCACCCCGGAAGGGGAGTGAAATAGATCCTGAAACCGTGTGCCTACAAGTAGTCAAAGCCCGTTAATGGGTAATGGCGTGCCTTTTGTAGAATGAACCGGCGAGTTACGATTTCATGCGAGGTTAAGTTGATGAGACGGAGCCGCAGCGAAAGCGAGTCTGAATAGGGCGAATGAGTATGAGGTCGTAGACCCGAAACCAGGTGATCTACCCATGTCCAGGGTGAAGTTCAGGTAACACTGAATGGAGGCCCGAACCCACGCACGTTGAAAAGTGCGGGGATGAGGTGTGGGTAGCGGAGAAATTCCAATCGAACCTGGAGATAGCTGGTTCTCTCCGAAATAGCTTTAGGGCTAGCCTCAAGATGAGAGTATTGGAGGTAGAGCACTGATTGGACTAGGGGCCCCCAACGGGTTACCGAATTCAGTCAAACTCCGAATGCCAAATACTTATTCTTGGGAGTCAGACTGCGAGTGATAAGATCCGTAGTCGAAAGGGAAACAGCCCAGACCACCAGCTAAGGTCCCAAAGTATACGTTAAGTGGAAAAGGATGTGGAGTTGCTTAGACAACCAGGATGTTGGCTTAGAAGCAGCCACCATTTAAAGAGTGCGTAATAGCTCACTGGTCGAGTGACTCCGCGCCGAAAATGTACCGGGGCTAAACGTATCACCGAAGCTGTGGATTGACACCATTGGTGTCGATGGTAGGAGAGCGTTCTAAGGGCGTTGAAGTCAGACCGGAAGGACTGGTGGAGCGCTTAGAAGTGAGAATGCCGGTATGAGTAGCGAAAGAAGGGTGAGAATCCCTTCCACCGAATGCCTAAGGTTTCCTGAGGAAGGCTCGTCCGCTCAGGGTTAGTCGGGACCTAAGCCGAGGCCGAAAGGCGTAGGCGATGGACAACAGGTTGATATTCCTGTACCACCTATACATCGTTTGAACGATGGGGGGACGCAGAAGGATAGGGTAAGCGCGCTGTTGGATATGCGCGTCCAAGCAGTTAGGCCGGAAACGAGGCAAATCCCGTTTCCATTAAGGCGGAGCTGTGATGGCGAGGGAAATATAGTACCGAAGTTCCTGATTCCACGCTGCCAAGAAAAGCCTCTAGTGAGATGTAAGGTGCCCGTACCGCAAACCGACACAGGTAGGCGAGGAGAGAATCCTAAGGTGTGCGAGAGAACTCTCGTTAAGGAACTCGGCAAAATGACCCCGTAACTTCGGGAGAAGGGGTGCTTTTTAGGGTGAATAGCCCAGAAAAGCCGCAGTGAATAGGCCCAGGCGACTGTTTAGCAAAAACACAGGTCTCTGCGAAGCCGCAAGGCGAAGTATAGGGGCTGACACCTGCCCGGTGCTGGAAGGTTAAGGGGAGAGGTTAGCGCAAGCGAAGCTTTGAACCGAAGCCCCAGTAAACGGCGGCCGTAACTATAACGGTCCTAAGGTAGCGAAATTCCTTGTCGGGTAAGTTCCGACCCGCACGAAAGGTGTAACGATCTGGGCACTGTCTCAACGAGAGACTCGGTGAAATTATAGTACCTGTGAAGATGCAGGTTACCCGCGACAGGACGGAAAGACCCCGTGGAGCTTTACTGCAGCCTGATATTGAATTTTGGTACAGCTTGTACAGGATAGGTAGGAGCCTGAGAAGCCGGAGCGCCAGCTTCGGTGGAGGCGTTGGTGGGATACTACCCTGGCTGTATTGAAATTCTAACCCGCGCCCCTCATCGGGGTGGGAGACAGTGTCAGGTGGGCAGTTTGACTGGGGCGGTCGCCTCCTAAAGAGTAACGGAGGCGCCCAAAGGTTCCCTCAGAATGGTTGGAAATCATTCGTAGAGTGTAAAGGCACAAGGGAGCTTGACTGCGAGACCTACAAGTCGAGCAGGGACGAAAGTCGGGCTTAGTGATCCGGTGGTTCCGCATGGAAGGGCCAT
Source organism: Peribacillus simplex (assembly GCF_030123325.1). Lineage (NCBI taxonomy): Bacteria > Bacillati > Bacillota > Bacilli > Caryophanales > Bacillaceae > Peribacillus > Peribacillus simplex. Next base: position 95,121 of record NZ_CP126106.1, read on the forward strand.
CGCTCAACGGATAAAAGCTACCCCGGGGATAACAGGCTTATCTCCCCCAAGAGTCCACATCGACGGGGAGGTTTGGCACCTCGATGTCGGCTCATCGCATCCTGGGGCTGTAGTCGGTCCCAAGGGTTGGGCTGTTCGCCCATTAAAGCGGTACGCGAGCTGGGTTCAGAACGTCGTGAGACAGTTCGGTCCCTATCCGTCGCGGGCGCAGGAAATTTGAGAGGAGCTGTCCTTAGTACGAGAGGACCGGGATGGACGCACCGCTGGTGTACCAGTTGTCTTGCCAAAGGCATAGCTGGGTAGCTACGTGCGGACGGGATAAGTGCTGAAAGCATCTAAGCATGAAGCCCCCCTCAAGATGAGATTTCCCATGGCGCAAGCTAGTAAGATCCCTGAAAGATGATCAGGTTGATAGGTCAGAGGTGGAAGCATGGTGACATGTGGAGCTGACTGATACTAATAGATCGAGGACTTAACCAACGCTTTTAAAAAAATGAAATACCTTCTTATTATCTAGTTTTGAAGGAACAACGTTCCTTACATGTTTGGTGGCGATAGCGAAGAGGTCACACCCGTTCCCATTCCGAACACGGCAGTTAAGCTCTTCAGCGCCGATGGTAGTTGGGGGTTTCCCCCTGTGAGAGTAGGACGCCGCCAAGCAGTTATATATGGAGGATTAGCTCAGCTGGGAGAGCATCTGCCTTACAAGCAGAGGGTCGGCGGTTCGATCCCGTCATCCTCCACCATTTTTACACTTGCCGGTGTAGCTCAACTGGTAGAGCAACTGACTTGTAATCAGTAGGTTGGGGGTTCAAGTCCTCTTGCCGGCACCATTTTCATACAAGCTTGATATAGCATATATAAATAGTTTATATGAGCCATTAGCTCAGTTGGTAGAGCATCTGACTTTTAATCAGAGGGTCGAAGGTTCGAATCCTTCATGGCTCACCATTTTATTATGCGGGTGTGGCGGAATTGGCAGACGCACCAGACTTAGGATCTGGCGCCGCAAGGCGTGGGGGTTCAAGTCCCTTCACCCGCATGTTCGCGGAAGTAGTTCAGTGGTAGAATACAACCTTGCCAAGGTTGGGGTCGCGGGTTCGAATCCCGTCTTCCGCTCCACTATTTATTTATGCCGGGGTGGCGGAACTGGCAGACGCACAGGACTTAAAATCCTGCGGTAGGTGACTACCGTACCGGTTCGATTCCGGTCCTCGGCACCATCTTCATCTTAATATGCGCCCGTAGCTCAATTGGATAGAGCATCTGACTACGAATCAGAAGGTTGTAGGTTCGACTCCCGCCGGGCGCACCATATTTTTATCGGGAAGTAGCTCAGCTTGGTAGAGCACTTGGTTTGGGACCAAGGGGTCGCAGGTTCGAATCCTGTCTTCCCGACCATGATTTTTTTTTGGGGCCTTAGCTCAGCTGGGAGAGCGCCTGCCTTGCACGCAGGAGGTCAGCGGTTCGATCCCGCTAGGCTCCACCAAAAAAACTTGACAAGCCCTTTTGGCTTTGATATGATATGAAAGTTGATTCTTTACGAAGAGTCAAATTGCTCTTTGAAAACTGAACAAAACAAAGCGCCAACGTTAAATTTTAAGTGAGCACACACTATCAAAAAGCAAATGAGCAAGTCAAACATTTCTTCGGAGAGTTTGATCCTGGCTCAGGACGAACGCTGGCGGCGTGCCTAATACATGCAAGTCGAGCGAATCGACGGGAGCTTGCTCCCTGAGATTAGCGGCGGACGGGTGAGTAACACGTGGGCAACCTGCCTATAAGACTGGGATAACTTCGGGAAACCGGAGCTAATACCGGATACGTTCTTTTCTCGCATGAGAGAAGATGGAAAGACGGTTTACGCTGTCACTTATAGATGGGCCCGCGGCGCATTAGCTAGTTGGTGAGGTAATGGCTCACCAAGGCGACGATGCGTAGCCGACCTGAGAGGGTGATCGGCCACACTGGGACTGAGACACGGCCCAGACTCCTACGGGAGGCAGCAGTAGGGAATCTTCCGCAATGGACGAAAGTCTGACGGAGCAACGCCGCGTGAACGAAGAAGGCCTTCGGGTCGTAAAGTTCTGTTGTTAGGGAAGAACAAGTACCAGAGTAACTGCTGGTACCTTGACGGTACCTAACCAGAAAGCCACGGCTAACTACGTGCCAGCAGCCGCGGTAATACGTAGGTGGCAAGCGTTGTCCGGAATTATTGGGCGTAAAGCGCGCGCAGGTGGTTCCTTAAGTCTGATGTGAAAGCCCACGGCTCAACCGTGGAGGGTCATTGGAAACTGGGGAACTTGAGTGCAGAAGAGGAAAGTGGAATTCCAAGTGTAGCGGTGAAATGCGTAGAGATTTGGAGGAACACCAGTGGCGA
>NZ_CP126106.1:100000-165000 GCF_030123325.1 Peribacillus simplex
ATATGCGCGTCCAAGCAGTTAGGCCGGAAACGAGGCAAATCCCGTTTCCATTAAGGCGGAGCTGTGATGGCGAGGGAAATATAGTACCGAAGTTCCTGATTCCACGCTGCCAAGAAAAGCCTCTAGTGAGATGTAAGGTGCCCGTACCGCAAACCGACACAGGTAGGCGAGGAGAGAATCCTAAGGTGTGCGAGAGAACTCTCGTTAAGGAACTCGGCAAAATGACCCCGTAACTTCGGGAGAAGGGGTGCTTTTTAGGGTGAATAGCCCAGAAAAGCCGCAGTGAATAGGCCCAGGCGACTGTTTAGCAAAAACACAGGTCTCTGCGAAGCCGCAAGGCGAAGTATAGGGGCTGACACCTGCCCGGTGCTGGAAGGTTAAGGGGAGAGGTTAGCGCAAGCGAAGCTTTGAACCGAAGCCCCAGTAAACGGCGGCCGTAACTATAACGGTCCTAAGGTAGCGAAATTCCTTGTCGGGTAAGTTCCGACCCGCACGAAAGGTGTAACGATCTGGGCACTGTCTCAACGAGAGACTCGGTGAAATTATAGTACCTGTGAAGATGCAGGTTACCCGCGACAGGACGGAAAGACCCCGTGGAGCTTTACTGCAGCCTGATATTGAATTTTGGTACAGCTTGTACAGGATAGGTAGGAGCCTGAGAAGCCGGAGCGCCAGCTTCGGTGGAGGCGTTGGTGGGATACTACCCTGGCTGTATTGAAATTCTAACCCGCGCCCCTCATCGGGGTGGGAGACAGTGTCAGGTGGGCAGTTTGACTGGGGCGGTCGCCTCCTAAAGAGTAACGGAGGCGCCCAAAGGTTCCCTCAGAATGGTTGGAAATCATTCGTAGAGTGTAAAGGCACAAGGGAGCTTGACTGCGAGACCTACAAGTCGAGCAGGGACGAAAGTCGGGCTTAGTGATCCGGTGGTTCCGCATGGAAGGGCCATCGCTCAACGGATAAAAGCTACCCCGGGGATAACAGGCTTATCTCCCCCAAGAGTCCACATCGACGGGGAGGTTTGGCACCTCGATGTCGGCTCATCGCATCCTGGGGCTGTAGTCGGTCCCAAGGGTTGGGCTGTTCGCCCATTAAAGCGGTACGCGAGCTGGGTTCAGAACGTCGTGAGACAGTTCGGTCCCTATCCGTCGCGGGCGCAGGAAATTTGAGAGGAGCTGTCCTTAGTACGAGAGGACCGGGATGGACGCACCGCTGGTGTACCAGTTGTCTTGCCAAAGGCATAGCTGGGTAGCTACGTGCGGACGGGATAAGTGCTGAAAGCATCTAAGCATGAAGCCCCCCTCAAGATGAGATTTCCCATGGCGCAAGCTAGTAAGATCCCTGAAAGATGATCAGGTTGATAGGTCAGAGGTGGAAGCATGGTGACATGTGGAGCTGACTGATACTAATAGATCGAGGACTTAACCAACGCTTTTTAAAAAATGAAATACCTTCTTATTATCTAGTTTTGAAGGAACAACGTTCCTTACATGTTTGGTGGCGATAGCGAAGAGGTCACACCCGTTCCCATTCCGAACACGGCAGTTAAGCTCTTCAGCGCCGATGGTAGTTGGGGGTTTCCCCCTGTGAGAGTAGGACGCCGCCAAGCCATTTAAAAAGATCAGCCATCCGGCTGGTCTTTTTTGTTGTTTGTAATTTAAAAAAGGTTTTTTACTTTAAGGGACAGCATAGGGCTGGCCTTATTTGAATTGTTTACAATATCATGAGGGGGAATTGGGCAGGATTTAAGTGGTGAAACCTTAAGAGAGAAGAAAAATATCAGGTTTTGCATTTATCTTTTTAGGGTATTAATGTAAGATATTTAAACTTTAATGTTCAATGGGGTATGTAACTACATATAATTTGGAGAAAATGGATAATACAGAAAGAAAGTGCGTTTAAGTTGCAAAATGCATTATTCCTTGTATAATAATAGTCAAATATAGTCAAAGTCAGAATGGAGGAGGCTGAGTGAGAAACATATCTGATGTTATCGAAACTTATTTGAAGCAAGTACTTGAAATAAGTCAAAAAGATATCTTGGAGATTAAAAGAAGTGAAATAGCAGATAAATTTCAGTGTGTTCCTTCTCAAATCAATTACGTAATCAATACCAGGTTTACCATCGAGAGAGGTTATGTTGTAGAGAGTAAGCGTGGAGGCGGCGGTTATATACGCATCATGAAAGTCGAATCGCAGGATTCCGTGCAACTTATCAACCAATTATTATCGCTTATTGGTTCAAGGGTAACCCAATCGATGGCTGAAGGAGTAATTTCAAGGCTGATGAATGAAGACGTCATTAATGAAAGAGAAGCAAAGATTATGATGAGCGTCATAGATAGATCGGTGATTTATATCGACCTACCTGACCGCGATGAGCTTAGGGCAAGAATTTTAACTGCGATGCTTACGACTTTAAAATATAAATGAAACTGGCAGAGGTGATGAACGTTGATTTGCCAAGAATGTCATCAAAGGCCTGCTACCCTGCACTTCACCAAAATCATCAATGGAAAAAAGACTGAAGTCATGATTTGTGAGAAATGTGCTCAGGAAAAAGGTGAAATGTTCATGGATGCAGGAGGACCTGGTTTTTCAATAAATAATTTATTAGCAGGATTGTTGAATATGGAGTCGAATATTCAACAGACAAAGGCAAATGCATTTCCCAAAACGGAAGAGAGGCGTTGCCCGCATTGTCATCGATCTTATAAAGAATTTGTCCATATTGGTAAGTTTGGCTGTGCCGATTGTTATAAAACGTTCAATGAACAGTTAAATCCCATTTTAAAGAGGGTTCATAGCGGCAATACAGCACATATAGGGAAAATTCCAAAAAGGATCGGTGGCACCATATATCTTCGAAAGCAAATTTTGGATTTAAAAGAAGTTTTAAAGGCCCACATTGATCAAGAGGAGTTTGAGAAAGCGGCAGAGGTAAGAGATAAGGTTCGTTCCCTTGAAAAAAGGTATGAAGCGCAAGAGGGAGGCGAGGAATTATGAGCTTGGAAAAGTTTGTAGAAAACGCCTTGAGTTCCTGGATGAGTGCCGAAGGGCCGGAAATCGATATCGTATTGAGTTCGCGGATTCGGCTGGCCAGGAATTTTAAAGACTTTACCTTCCCAACCTCCTTTTCTAACGAAGAAGCTATAGAAATCATTGAATTGGTCAAAAAAAGAATCGAAGAAGAAGTAACCCCAGAGATTGGAAAGCTGGAACTTTTAGAGATTGACCAATTGCAGCCACTGGAAAAGCGCGTTCTCGTTGAAAAACATTTAATCAGTCCCCATTTAGTTGAAGATTCAGCGAAAAGCGCATGTCTCCTTTCGGAAAATGAAGAAATAAGCATCATGATAAACGAAGAGGATCATCTCCGTATTCAATGCTTAATGTCGGGGTTGCAGCTAAAGGAAACCTTAAAGATTGCAAATGTTCTTGACGATTGGATTGAAGAATCCATAGACTATGCATATGATGAGGAAAGAGGATACCTGACTAGTTGTCCGACTAATGTGGGAACAGGGTTGAGAGCTTCAGTCATGATGCATCTGCCGGGCCTTGTCCTTACACAGCAGATGAATAATATCATACCAGCTATCAACCAATTGGGGTTGGTGGTTCGCGGGATTTATGGAGAGGGCAGTCAAGCCTTGGGGAATATTTTTCAAATCTCCAATCAGATTACTCTTGGAAAGTCGGAAAGGGATATCGTTGAAGATCTAACAAGTGTAGTGCAACAAATCATAGCCCAGGAACGGTCAGCGAGGGATGCATTAGCGAGGACTTCACACATACAATTAGAAGATAGAATTTTCCGTTCATATGGGATTTTGTCCAATGCCCGCATCATCGAGACCAAGGAAGCAGCTACCTGTATCTCAGATGTTAGATTAGGGATAGATCTTGGGTATATAAAGAATATTTCTAAAAGCATTCTAAATGAGTTGATGATTTTGACGCAGCCGGGATTTTTACAAAAGTACGCAGGTGGTCCTTTAAGACCCCATGAAAGGGATATCCGTAGAGCAGCACTCATCCGGGAACGCTTGAATTTCACGGAATCTTCCTCCTCATAGAGGTCATTGCCTCTTTAGGGAGTAGCAAATTTCATGTAATAGATATGGAGCAAGAAGAAGCTTCTGCCATAACTTTAGAGAATTGCCAGCAACTTTATTCAAAACGAAAATTCTTAAGGAGGAATTCCCTATGATGTTTGGTCGTTTTACTGAAAGAGCCCAGAAAGTATTAGCATTAGCCCAAGAAGAGGCAATCCGTTTAGGTCACAATAATATTGGAACGGAACATATTCTGCTGGGCCTTGTCCGAGAAGGTGATGGTATTGCAGCCAAAGCATTATTTGCTCTTGGATTGGGTCCGGATAAGATTCAGAAAGAAGTGGAAAATCTAATTGGCCGTGGACAGGATACGGCTCAAACGATACATTATACCCCAAGAGCCAAGAAAGTCATTGAGCTTTCCATGGATGAGGCAAGAAAATTAGGTCACTCATATGTTGGGACAGAGCATGTTCTTCTAGGTCTTATCCGAGAAGGTGAAGGTGTAGCTGCCCGCGTATTGAATAATTTGGGTGTAAGTTTAAATAAAGCTCGGCAACAAGTATTACAACTTCTGGGAAGCAATGAATCAGGTGGTCATCAAGGTTCAGCCGCTTCAAATGCAAGCACGCCTACACTGGATGGCCTTGCACGTGATTTAACGGCGATTGCCAGGGAAGGAAGTTTGGATCCCGTTATCGGAAGAAGTAAGGAAATACAGCGTGTCATCGAGGTATTAAGCCGTCGTACAAAAAATAACCCAGTATTGATCGGTGAACCTGGGGTTGGTAAAACAGCCATTGCTGAAGGGCTTGCCCAACAGATCATCAATAATGAGGTACCTGAAATTTTACGTGATAAACGCGTAATGACACTAGATATGGGTACTGTTGTGGCTGGCACTAAATACCGGGGTGAATTTGAGGACCGGTTGAAGAAAGTTATGGATGAAATACGTCAGGCGGGTAATATCATCCTATTCATCGATGAATTGCATACATTGATTGGTGCTGGTGGTGCAGAAGGTGCCATTGATGCCTCCAATATCCTTAAACCATCATTGGCGCGAGGTGAATTACAATGTATCGGTGCCACGACTTTGGATGAGTACCGGAAGTATATTGAAAAGGATGCTGCGCTTGAACGTCGTTTCCAGCCAATCCAAGTCGATGAGCCGACAATCGAGGAATCCATCCAAATTCTCAAGGGGCTGCGTGACCGTTATGAGGCACATCACCGCGTATCGATTACTGACGAAGCGATTGATGCCGCAGTCAAATTATCCGACCGTTATATTTCCGATCGCTTTTTACCGGATAAGGCGATTGACTTGATTGATGAAGCTGGTTCCAAGGTTAGGCTGCGTTCATACACAACGCCACCTAACTTAAAAGAACTTGAAGTGAAGCTGGATGATGTTCGTAAGGAAAAGGATGCTTCCGTTCAGAGTCAGGAATTTGAAAAAGCTGCTTCGCTTCGCGATACAGAACAACGCTTAAGAGAACAATTGGAAGAAACGAAAAAAACTTGGAAAGAAAAACAAGGGCAGGAGAACAGTGAAGTGACTGTGGATGACATTGCACACGTCGTATCCAGTTGGACGGGAGTTCCAGTCACTAAATTGGCGCAAACAGAGTCAGACAAACTGCTTAATATGGAGTCAATCCTCCATGATCGTGTAATTGGGCAGGAAGAGGCTGTCATTGCGGTTTCTAAAGCGGTAAGACGTGCAAGGGCAGGTTTGAAAGATCCTAAACGTCCAATTGGCTCATTCATTTTCTTGGGACCTACAGGGGTCGGTAAAACCGAGCTTGCCCGTGCTTTAGCTGAATCCATTTTTGGTGATGAAGATGCCATGATCCGCATCGATATGTCCGAATATATGGAGAAACATTCGACTTCACGTCTTGTTGGATCCCCTCCAGGATATGTTGGATACGAAGAAGGCGGTCAGTTAACGGAAAAAGTGCGGAGGAAACCATATTCCGTCGTTCTGCTTGATGAAATTGAAAAGGCGCATCCGGATGTCTTCAATATTCTTCTTCAAGTATTGGAAGACGGAAGACTGACAGATTCCAAGGGACGTACTGTCGATTTCAGGAATACCATCCTGATTATGACGTCGAATGTAGGGGCGTCGGCCTTGAAAACTGATAAGTATGTCGGCTTTAACATCCAAGATACTGGCCAGGACTATAAAAATATGAAAGGGAAAGTGATGGAAGAACTCAAACGTGCATTCCGTCCGGAATTCCTGAATCGTATTGATGAAACTATCGTGTTCCACTCTTTAGAGAAGGATCATTTGAAACAAATCGTTACATTAATGTCAAATCAGCTTACTTCCCGTTTGAAAGAACAGGAGATATACTTGGAGCTGACAGATGCGGCTAGAGAAAAAATTGCTACTGAAGGTTTTGATCCCGAATATGGGGCACGGCCAATCCGCAGGGCACTTCAGAAGCATGTAGAAGATTATCTATCCGAAGAGTTGCTTAAGGGCAACGTGAAAAAAGGGCAAACGGTCGTAATGGATGTCGTGAATAATGAGTTTGCAATCCGACAAGGCGAGCCTGTTAATGTAAGTGAATAACCTGATCCTAAACTTCGAGGTACACGCAGATTCTTTTGCAGTGTACCTCTGTTTTTTATCTATAGGTAGATTTGAGTATAATAAATGGGACAAGCAGAGTGCAGAATGAATATTTTTTTAAAAAAACTTAGCCTTAAGAAGGTTTAAATAAAACCGAGGTATAATATCCTTAATATAGATATTTTTTCCAAAGGAAAAGGAGTAATTTATGGCTGTAAAGAAGAAAACAAAATTTATGTGTCAGTCTTGTGGATATGAGTCCCCGAAATGGATGGGGAAATGCCCAGGATGCGGCGAATGGAATAAAATGGTCGAGGAAACCGAGATCGTTAAACCAGCCAGAAAAGGGGCTTTTACCAATTCAGAGGTTAGAGGTTCAGGGGAACGGGAGAAGGCAGCGCCCATAACGACTATTCAATCAGAAAAAGAACCCCGGATTAAGACGGATTTAATGGAATTGAATCGTGCTCTTGGGGGCGGGATCGTACAGGGATCACTTGTATTGATCGGTGGGGACCCTGGTATCGGTAAGTCCACCCTGCTTTTACAGGTATCATCCCAATTGGCGCATAAACAGAAAAAAGTGCTTTATATTTCAGGTGAAGAATCAGTCAAGCAGACCAAATTGAGAGCGGATCGGCTTGGGACCATGTCGGAAAATCTATTCGTTTATGCTGAAACCGATATGGATTATATCCAACAGGCAATTACGGATGTAAAACCGGATTTGGTCATTATTGACTCCATTCAAACGGTATACCATTCGGAGGTTACATCTGCCCCGGGAAGCGTTTCACAAGTGAGGGAGTGCACAGCCTCACTCATGCGCATTGCTAAAACGAACGGAATCGCGATTTTTATCGTCGGCCACGTTACAAAGGAAGGGGCCATCGCGGGGCCGCGGCTGCTTGAGCACATGGTTGACACTGTATTATATTTTGAAGGTGAAAGACACCATACATATCGAATTATACGTGCGGTTAAAAATCGCTTTGGTTCGACGAATGAGATGGGCATTTTTGAAATGAAAGAACATGGATTGGAAGAGGTCGCGAATCCATCGGAAATTTTCCTTGAAGAACGGTCGCAAGGAGCCTCGGGTTCCACAGTCGTCGCATCCATGGAGGGCACAAGGCCGGTGCTAGTTGAAATTCAAGCATTGATTTCACCTACGAGTTTTGGCAATCCGCGGCGAATGGCCACGGGAATCGACCACAATCGGGTTTCGCTTTTAATGGCTGTTCTGGAAAAGAGAGTGGGCTTGCTGCTCCAAAACCAAGATGCGTATTTAAAGGTTGCTGGTGGTGTCAAGCTGGATGAACCTGCAATTGACCTCGCTGTCGCAATAAGCATTGCTTCAAGCTTCCGTGATAAACCAACAAACCCTGCCGATTGCATCATTGGTGAAGTGGGGCTGACTGGTGAGGTAAGAAGGGTGTCAAGAATTGAACAAAGGGTGCAGGAAGCCGCAAAATTAGGGTTTGAGCGGGTTATCATACCGGCTAATAATATAGGGGGATGGACCGCGCCGAAGGGTATTAAGATCGTGGGTGTTTCATCGGTTTCGGAGGCTCTTAAACAATCGTTAGGGGGTTAAGTATGACAGATAAAAAAGGGTATGAGAAAACAAAATTGGAAATTCTGCAAATTGTAGCTCCAGGTACCCCGCTTAGGGAGGGGATTGAAAATGTCCTGAGGGCAAACACAGGTGGTTTGATAGTGGTCGGATATAATGAGAAGGTGCGAGTGATCGTGGATGGCGGTTTCGAAATCAACTGCAGCTGTACCCCCAGCACATTATATGAGTTGGCAAAGATGGATGGGGCCATCATTTTAAATGAAACAGCCGATAAGATCATTTTCGCAAATGCCCAGCTAGTGCCGGATAACAGTACACCTTCCACTGAAACGGGAATGCGGCATAGGACAGCGGAACGTGTTGCAAGGGAGACCAAGTCGTTGGTCGTCGCAATCTCACAACGTCGGAATGTCATCACATTATATCAAGGCAACTTCCGATATGCCCTTAAAGATATAGGAGTCATACTTGCCAAGGCTAATTTAGCCATCCAGACCTTGGAAAAATACAAGGTGGTCCTGCAGCAGAGCATATCGGTTTTAGGAGCGCTCGAGTTTGAGGAAATCGTGACCTATGCCGACCTTTTGCAGGTATTTCACCGATATGTAATGGTGCTCAGAATCAAGGCGGAGCTATTAACGTACCTTAATGAGCTTGGTACGGAAGGAAGATTGATCCGTTTGCAAATGAATGAAATCCTGGCAGATATTGAAACGGAAGGAAAATGGCTTATCAAGGATTATACCTCCAGTAATGATGAAAATCCTGAGGAAATCATTTTTAGGCTTCAAGAGTTGGCCATGCAGGAAAAATTGGATGAAAGCATTCTTCTTAAGGTGCTGGGTTATCATGGATACATACACCTTGATGAGTCAGTACATCCCCGTGGTTACCGTATTCTTCATAAAATCCCACGCTTGCCGGGTTTGATCATCGAAAATTTAGTGAAACAGTTCGGAAGCTTTAGTGAAGTCAATAAAGCTACGGTTGAAAACCTTGATGATGTGGAGGGCATAGGCGAAGTCCGGGCCAATAAAATCAAAGAAGGACTCCGGATTTTAAAAAATCAGCTTGTCACAAATAGAAGGATGTAGGTGCGGCTGACCTTTAAAATTCCCCTGAACTAGCTTGAAATTGGTTGGTGTTTATTTTTGACACTCAAAACTCAGGGTGCTAGGCTAATATTACGAAAAAGAGAAGAAATCATATTTGTAAATCCACTAATTCCTTAAGTGAATTTAACGTATATAATGAAAACGAATTTTCGAAGGTTTCATTTTATTTTATTGGTCAATAATGAGTAGAAGGAGGTGAAAGGGATGTTAAAACGCATTATACAAGCATGCTTCTTAATAGTCGGCGGAACACTTGGTATGTTACTTATTCCAGAATTATTAATTGTTTTACATGCAGATGATATTGCTTTAATAAACAATCCTTATGTAAGTGTACTGTTGGGTGCCATTATCTTTTATCTTATAACTTTTTGGGCAGTAGATCATGTGATCTATTTTATGAAGTGGCTGGAGGAACAGCTTGTAAAGATACCGATTACGGATATAATCTTTGGCAGCGTCGGTCTTTTAGTGGGACTGCTTGCGGCGTTCTTGGTTGGCTCTGCCTTCAGTGCCATCAAGGTTCCTATTCTAAATACAGTGGTTCCCATCATCCTTACGCTTTTATTTGGTTATCTTGGTTTTCAGGTGGGCTTTAAAAAGCGTGATGAGCTATTGAGTTTATTCACGAAAAGCAATAAGAAAAAGAACACGGATGGTGAAGCGAGCGAAGAGGATGAAGAGGGGTATAGCAAGCGGCTGAAAATCCTCGATACAAGCGTCATCATTGATGGCAGAATTGCGGATATTTGTCAGACAGGCTTTCTGGAGGGTACCATAGTCATTCCTCAATTCGTATTAAACGAACTGCAGCACATTGCCGATTCATCCGATGCATTGAAAAGGAATCGTGGAAGGCGTGGTTTGGATATCTTGAATCGGATTCAAAAAGACCTTCCGATTAAAGTGGAGATGTACGAGGGGGATTTTGAAGACATTCAGGAAGTGGACAGTAAACTAGTGAAACTTGCCAAAATATCGGGCGGAATGGTCGTTACCAATGATTTCAATTTAAACAAAGTATGCGAGTTTCAAAATGTGGCGGTCCTTAATATCAATGACCTTGCCAATGCCGTAAAACCTGTTGTCCTTCCTGGGGAAGAGATGAATGTTCAGGTCATCAAGGATGGGAAAGAGCAGAACCAGGGCATCGCTTATTTAGACGATGGCACCATGATCGTTGTCGAGGGTGGCCGTGACCATATCGGGAAACGCATCGATGTACTTGTCACAAGTGTATTGCAAACTTCTGCAGGCCGTATGATATTCGCTAAACCGAAACTATTAGAAAAAGCATTATAAAGAAGAGTAGGAGAAACCGTTATGTTTTATGAAGTAGTGATACCTGCAGCTGGACAAGGCAAAAGAATGAAGGCGGGCAAGAATAAACTTTTAATTGAACTATCGGGTATCCCGATTATTGTTTATACACTGCGTGTCTTCGAAGAAGATCCTGACTGTCGGGGAATCATCCTTTCGATAAACCCGGCAGAAAAGGATTATTTCAATCAATTGATTGCAGCGTATGGGCTTAAAAAGGTCAAGAAACTGGTCATGGGTGGAAAGGAGCGCCAACAAAGCGTTTATAAGGGACTGCAACATGCAGGAGAAGAAATCATCCTGGTCCACGACGGCGCCCGCCCTTTTATCAATGTTGGGCAAATCAGTGAATTGACTACTGCCGCCTCCCTTCATGGAGGTGCCGTAATTGCAGTGCCCGTTAAGGATACGATTAAAAAAGCATCAAACAATAAGGTAGTGGAAACAGTGGAACGATCAAGCTTGTGGGCGGTACAAACTCCACAAGCTTTTCGTGTATCCATATTAAAAAGTGCGTATGAACAGGCAGAAGCCGATGCATTTTTAGGGACGGATGATGCAAGTTTGCTAGAGCGGATCAATGAACAGGTAGTTATTATTGAGGGCAATTATGATAATATTAAAATTACGACTCAGGAAGACCTTTATTTTGCAGAAGCGATTTTACATAAACAACAACATGGAAAACGATGATTGGGGAGAATGATATGTTTAGAATAGGACAAGGATATGACGTTCATCAGCTTGTGGAGGGGAGACCTTTGATCATTGGCGGGATTACGATTCCGTATGAGAAAGGTTTGCTAGGTCATTCGGATGCGGATGTCCTTCTGCATACTGTTGCTGATGCCTGCTTGGGGGCAATTGGTGCAGGGGATATCGGTAAGCATTTTCCGGATACCGATCCTGAATTTAAAGATGCCGATTCGGCAAAACTGCTGCAGCATATTTGGGCGATCGTAAAAAAAGAAGGATATTCGCTAGGTAATGCGGATTGTACAATCATTGCACAAAGCCCGAAAATGGCACCGTATATTGAGGAGATGCGAGGCAGGATTGCTGAACTTTTGGATGCGTCTATAGACAGGATTAATGTAAAGGCGACCACTACCGAGAAACTTGGATTTACAGGCAGGAGCGAAGGAATCGCGGCACAGGCTGTGGTTTTATTGGTTAAATCAAACTAATTTCGTTTTTAGAGTGGATGCCTTTATCCCAATGTATTTAAATGATAATATATACAATAGAATAGAACGACTGGGAGGTCTATATATATCATGAGCAGCGATATTCGAGTTCGCTATGCACCGAGTCCGACTGGACATTTACATATTGGCAATGCACGGACTGCTTTATTTAATTATTTATACGCACGAAATAAAGGCGGGAAATTCATCATCCGTATTGAAGATACCGACCAAAAGAGAAATATTGAAGGCGGAGAGGAAAGTCAGCTTAAATATTTGAAATGGCTTGGTATGGATTGGGATGAAGGTGTTGATGTTGGCGGTGAATTCGGGCCATATCGTCAATCCGAAAGGAACGACCTTTATCAGGAATTGTATCAAGAGCTTTTAGATAAGGGTTTGGCATATAAATGCTATTGTACGGAAGAAGAGCTTGAAGCAGAGCGTGAAGGACAGGTCGAACGGAATGAAACGCCAAAATATTCAGGGAAGTGCAAGCATTTAACCGAAGCAGAGCAAGCGGAGCTAGTGGCTCAAGGAAGAAAACCGAGCATTCGCTTTGCCGTACCAGCTGGGAAGGTCCTTACTTTCAAAGATATGGTTAAGGATGAGGTTTCGTTTGAAGCGGATGGCTTTGGTGATTTTGTCATCGTTAAAAAAGATGGCATTCCAACCTATAACTTTGCAGTGGCCGTCGATGATCACTTGATGAAGATTTCCCATGTCCTTCGCGGTGATGATCATATCTCCAATACTCCAAAACAACTGATGATTTATGAAGCTTTCGGCTGGGAACCGCCGGTATTCGGACATATGACGCTGATTGTAAACGAAAGCAGGAAGAAACTGAGTAAACGTGATGAGTCGATCATTCAATTCATTGAGCAATATGAAGAGCTTGGTTATGTACCTGAAGCTTTATTCAATTTCATTACATTACTTGGATGGTCTCCGGTCGGGGAAGAAGAGATTTTCACGAAGGAAGAATTCATTAATCTTTTCGATGCTGATCGGCTGTCTAAATCACCTGCACTTTTCGATAAACAAAAGCTTACATGGATGAATAACCAATATGTGAAGCAATTGGACGGAAATCGTGCAGTGGAATTGTCAATGCCTCACTTAATTAAAGCCGGTAAGGTTTCAGAGACACTGACCGCAGAAGAAGAAGAGTGGGTACATGGGCTAGTTTCCCTTTTTCAAGAGCAGATGAGCTATGGAGCGGAAATAGTCGAGCTATCTGAACTGTTTTTCAAGGATGAGGTCGTGTTCGAGGAAGAAGCTAAGGAAGTACTGGCTGAAGAACAGGTACCGGAAGTCATGAAAGCTTTCCTTCAGGAGATCGAAGGCCTTGAAGAATTTAACGCGGATGAAATCAAGAAGTCGATTAAAGCCGTACAAAAAAGCACAGGCCATAAAGGGAAAAAATTATTCATGCCGATAAGGGCGGCCGTCACGGGTCAAACCCATGGTCCTGACTTGCCTAAGGCGATTTCATTACTCGGCAAAGAAAAAATTAAACAGCGTATTCAGAGTATTTTATATTAACAATTTGTCAAAAATGTAATATAGTATTTAATAATCTTACAAAAGAACGCGTAGATGGGGAGAAGTAAGTAAACGAAGCTTTTTAGAGAGAACCATAACCTGCTGAAAGTGGTTCAGGCCTCTCGTTTTCTGAAATGCACCCTTGAGTCCTTTGCTGAACTAACCTATAGTAGGCACAGGCGGAATGTCCTCCGTTACAGGGATTAAAGTTGGGGATGAAAAAACAGGAAAAGGCTTTACCTGCTTCGTACATTCCAAACAGAGTGGAACCGCGCTTAAAGCGTCTCTGTCTATTTGGACAGAGACGCTTTTTTTATATGCTTTAAAAGCTTCAAAGGGGATGTTGGAAAAGTACGGAACATAGGGGGGAATCATTTTGTTAAAGATGTTTAAAGAGGATATCGAAGTGGTTTTTGATCAAGATCCTGCTGCGCGCAGCTATTTGGAAGTCATATTGACGTACGCGGGTTTACATGCGATTTGGAGTCATAGGATGGCTCACGCATTATTTAAGAAGAAATTCTTTTTCCTGGCAAGAAGTATATCTCAGATCAGTCGGTTCTTTACCGGAATTGAAATTCATCCAGGGGCTACGATTGGCCGTCGTTTCTTCATTGACCATGGAATGGGGATCGTCATTGGCGAAACTTGTGAAATTGGCGACAATGTATCTGTCTTTCAAGGTGTAACCCTTGGGGGGACAGGAAAGGAAAAGGGAAAACGTCATCCTACGATAAAGGATAACGTATTGATTGCTACAGGAGCAAAAGTGCTGGGTTCCATCACTGTTGGGGAAAACTCAAAAATCGGTGCAGGATCGGTCGTTTTAAAGGAAGTGCCACCTAATTCCACTGTGGTGGGCATTCCAGGTAAAGTGGTCATTCAAGATGGTATCAAAATCAACAAAGATCTAAATCATTGTGATCTTCCTGATCCAATCGCTGATCGCTTTAAGGAATTGGATAGTGAAATCAGGGCTTTAAGAGCGAAGATGGCTGAACAGAGGCAGGAAGAAAGGAGTCTATAATATGGCGATTAAAATATATAACACAGCTACAAGAAAAAAGGAAACCTTCGTCCCGATTGAAGAGGGAAAGGTGAAGATGTACGTATGCGGACCCACTGTTTATAATTACATTCATATTGGTAATGCAAGACCCGCAATCGTATTCGATACCGTTCGTAGGTATTTGGATTACCGTGGATATGATGTGCAATTCGTTTCGAACTTTACGGATGTGGATGATAAGCTGATTCGTGCTGCAAAAGAATTGGGGGAAGATGTCCCAACCATATCGGAGCGTTTCATCAAGGCTTATTTTGAAGATGTGTCGGCATTGGGCTGCAAAAAAGCGGATGCTCACCCAACCGTAATGGAGAACATGGATGCAATCATTGAATTCATCTCGGCATTAATTGAGAAAGGATTCGCTTATGAATCTGAAGGGGATGTGTATTACCGAACTCGTAAGTTTGAGGGGTATGGAAAACTTTCACATCAGTCCATCGATGAGCTGCGAGTGGGGGCACGTATTGAAATAGGGGAGAAAAAACAAGATGCCCTTGATTTTGCCCTTTGGAAAACGGCCAAGGATGATGAAATATCTTGGGAGAGCCCATGGGGTAAGGGGCGTCCTGGCTGGCATATCGAATGCTCCGCAATGGTCAAAAAGTATTTGGGAGATACAATCGATATTCATGCAGGAGGTCAAGATCTGGCTTTCCCGCATCATGAAAATGAAATTGCACAATCCGAAGCATTGACTGGTAAGACCTTTGCGAATTATTGGATGCATAACGGGTATATAAATATTGAGAATGAAAAAATGTCTAAGTCCTTAGGCAATTTCGTCCTTGTGCATGACATCATTCAGAAGCATGATCCACAAGTGTTACGCTTCTTTATGTTATCTGTACATTACCGTCATCCCATCAATTATAGTGAAGAAGTGCTTGAAAATGTAAAAGCGTCCCTCGATCGCTTAAGGACTTCTTATCAAAACTTAAAACATCGCCTTCAAGTTAGTGACGGATTGACTGAGAATAATGATGTTTGGTTGGGGAAGCTGAATGAATTACATGAACAATTCATTAAGGAAATGGACGATGATTTCAACACGGCTAATGCAATATCCATGCTCTTTGAACTTTCCAAACAGGCAAATTATTACTTGATGGAGAAAAACACAGACAAGGAAGTGATTGATGCTTTCCTTGATAAATTCAACATCTTATTTTCTGTCCTAGGTTTGTCCCTTGAAGAGGAGGGGCTTTTGGATGAAGAAATTGAAGGCTTGATACAGCAGAGAATTCAAGCGCGGAAAGACCGCAATTTTGGGTTATCTGATGAAATTCGTGATCGCTTGAAAAACATGAATATCATATTAGAGGATACCCCTCAAGGTACAAGATGGAAAAGAGGGTAATTAATGCTTCATTACGATAGTAAGGTAGATGCAAAAATGCTGAACAGTCTTGCTTTAGCATATATAGGTGATGCTGTATACGAAACGTATATACGGCATCACCTCATTCAAAAAGGAGCGGTCAAGCCCAATCTGCTCCACAAAAAAGCTACATCTTTTGTAGCTGCTAAAGCGCAAAATAAAATCATCCACTTTTTCCTGGAGTCAGATTGGTTATCGGAAGAGGAATCAGCTGTCGTTCGGCGTGGGCGAAATGCAAAATCCGGTACGGTACCGAAGAATACAGATGTGCAAACGTATCGCTACAGTACAGCATTCGAGGCACTTATGGGCTTTTTGTATTTATCCGGCCGAAAAGAAAGAATGGAAGAACTCATCAAAAAATCCATTGAATACATTGAAGAAGAAAAGGGGAGTAACCCATGAGCGAAGAATATATCATTGGCAGGAACCCCGTATTGGAGGCACTTCGCTCCGAACGGGATATTAATAAAATTTGGATAGCCGAGGGCTCGCAAAAAGGCTCGATGCAACCGCTCATCGGTCTGGCGAAGGAAAAGAAGGTATTCGTGCAAATCGTCCCGAAGAAAAAGATCGACCAAATGGCAGAAGGCATCCATCAAGGCGTTATCGCACAAGTGGCTGCCTATGAATATGTGGAGCTGGATGACTTATTCGCAAAAGCGGCTGAACGGGACGAAGCACCTTTTTTCATGATTCTTGATGAAATTGAAGATCCGCATAATTTAGGGTCGATCATGAGGACGGCTGATGCAGTCGGGGCCCATGGAATCATCATCCCAAAAAGAAGAGCGGTGGGCTTGACGGCAACAGTGGCAAAAGCTTCGACGGGTGCAATCGAATATATTCCGGTAGCTCGCGTGACAAATTTGGCAAGAGCGGTGGAAGAGTTGAAAGAGCGAGGGGTATGGATAGTCGGTACCGATGCGAAAGGCAGCGATGATTACCGTAACATGGACGGAAAGATGCCTATCGGACTTGTTATCGGCAGCGAAGGAAAAGGCATGGCCCGGTTAATGAAGGATAAATGTGATTTTCTCATCCGTCTCCCTATGGCAGGACAAGTAACTTCGTTAAATGCATCGGTAGCGGCCGGTTTATTGATGTATGAGGTTTATAGAAAAAGAAATCCTCTAGGACAATAATGAAATGAATATTCTGTTGGTGGACGGTTATAACATTATTGGAGCTTGGCCGGAACTGAGAGAATTAAAAGAACGGGATCTTGCTGCTGCAAGAGATCGGCTGATAGAAATGATGGCGGAATATCAAGCATTTACCGGATACCGTGTAATTGTCGTATTTGACGCTCAATATGTTCAGGGAATTGCCCGCATTTTCAAAAATCACAAAGTTGACGTAATTTTTACAAAAGAAAATGAAACTGCGGATGAAAGAATAGAAAAGATGGCGATTGAACTGAATAATGTCAAAACGCAAATTCAAGTGGCAACCTCTGACTTCACGGAACAGTGGGTGATCTTTGGCCAAGGGGCCCTAAGGAAATCCGCTCGTGAACTGCTTATTGAAATGGAAGATATTCAAGGCGAAATCAAGAAAGATGTAAGAAAAACAACGACGATAAGACCTGTGGCTAAAATTCCTTTAAGTGAAGAAGTGGCAGAAATTTTCGAAAAATGGCGCCGGGGTAAAATTTGAACCATTGACGGGTAAAATTTACCTGCTGTATAATATTTCTATCTGAGTCAGGTCAGGGGGATATAATGTGGGTCTCAAATTCGGAATGAAGCTGAACGAAAAGTATCTGCAGTTTGAGGATGATGAATTGATAGGGTTGGTGCACACTGGAGACAGTGAAGCGCTGGATTATTTGATCCAAAAGTATCGTAATTTTGTAAGAGCGAAGGCAAGGACTTATTTCTTGATTGGTGCCGATAAGGAAGACATCGTGCAAGAAGGTATGATTGGTTTATATAAAGCCGTCCGTGATTTTAAAGGGGATAAATTATCTTCTTTTAAAGCATTTGCAGAACTATGCATTACGAGGCAGATCATTACAGCTATCAAAACAGCAACACGTCAAAAACATATTCCGCTCAATTCCTATGTTTCCCTGGACAAGCCCATTTATGATGAGGAATCGGATCGAACTCTAATGGATATCATATCGGGTACGAAAGTTTTGGACCCGGAAGAACTGATCATCAACCAAGAAGAGTTTGACGATATCGAATTAAAGATGGCCGAGCTCCTGAGTGATCTTGAGAGAAAAGTGTTAGCTCTTTACCTTGATGGACAAACCTACCAAGAAATTTCGGAAGAGTTGAACCGGCATGTTAAGTCAATCGACAACGCCCTTCAGCGGGTGAAAAGAAAGCTCGAGCGCTATCTGGAAGTAAGGGAAATCAGTTTATAATCCCTCCGCCTTTTCCGCTTAATTTCATCTGTCCCTTCTCCACATGGAAGTTTATTATTCACTAAAATTTTTAATGGATGTCATGTAACCGATGTTTTGATTTCCGGTGTCCGTAATGGGTGAAACCGCTTTGATATTGACAATAAAAAACAGCCGTGATAAGGTTTTATGGATATAGTAGATAGGATAGGTGTATCTAATGCGAAAAAAAATAGTTCTTGCATGCAGTGATTGCGGTTCAAGAAATTATAGTTATGAGAGCAAACAATCGACAAGCGGCGAACGACTGGAAATCAAGAAATTTTGCAGTACGTGCAACTCACACTCGATTCATAAAGAAACGAAATAACCGTTTTATAAATAGATTGACAGAAGCTTCTAAAGCTTGGAGGTACATTCATGAAACGTTTTACCGAATTTTTCAGCGGAGTCGCTCGCGAAATGCGAAAAGTAAGCTGGCCGAAACGCAAGGAGCTTACCAAATATACAATCGTGGTAGTAACGACTGTATTGTTCATGGCTTTGTTCTTTACAGTGGTCGATTTGGGCATTTCCGAATTAATTCGCTTAGTTATTGAATAAGAGATTCAAAAATAAGGTATAATAGTGATAGAATAATATGTGTCAGCAGAAAAGCCCGGAAACGGGTTTTTTAATTTGTCTTTTTTAATAAGTGAAGAAGCTCAAAATCGAGCACTGCTGTAATATGAATCATCACAATATTTTCTAGTTGAGTCGGGATGACGCCGGTATGGTATTTTGGCTAAAACGTTCAAAGATAAAGATTAATAAAGAAAATGATTGATTGCAGGGAGGGAAGGACGTTAAAGTCCTAACACATGGAAAAGAATTGGTATGTAGTTCACACCTATTCAGGTTATGAGAACAAGGTTAAGGCTAACTTGGAAAAACGTGTTGAAACTATGGGGATGGAAGACAAGATCTTTCGCGTTGTAGTTCCAGAAGAAGAAGAAACAGAAGTTAAAGATGGCAAAAAGAAAGTGACAAAAAAGAAAGTGTTTCCAGGTTATGTATTGGTTGAGATCATCATGACGGATGATTCATGGTATGTTGTACGGAATACGCCAGGCGTAACAGGTTTCGTAGGTTCATCTGGAGCTGGGTCAAAACCGACTGCATTGCTTCCGGAGGAAATTGAAGTCGTCCTTAAACGAATGGGCGTAGATGAAAGCAAAATCGAGGTTGATTTTGAAATCGGTGATACGGTCCAAGTTAAAGAAGGACCATTCGCAACCTTTGCAGGTCCAATTGAAGAACTTGATAAAGACAAAGGTAAAGTAAGGGTCCTAGTCAATATGTTCGGTCGTGATACACCGGTTGAACTTGATTTTAATCAAGTGGAAAAATTATAAACGGAAAAAAACTTGAAATTGCCTTTTGAAAGTGGTAAAATTTCAAAGGTCAGTATGTTTCAAATTTTTAGGCCTCAACGATACAAGCATTCTTTATTAATATATAAAGAATTCAAGATGAGTGGGAGGGTATTACCCTATTACCACATCACGGACTTATAAGGAGGTGTGTCTCGTGGCTAAAAAAGTAATTAAAATGGTTAAATTGCAAATTCCTGCTGGTAAAGCGAATCCGGCACCGCCAGTCGGTCCTGCATTAGGTCAAGCTGGTGTAAACATCATGGGATTCTGTAAGGAGTTCAACGCTCGTACAGCAGATCAAGCTGGTCTAATTATTCCTGTTGAAATCACGGTATTTGAAGACCGTTCATTTACATTCATTACAAAAACTCCGCCGGCTGCAGTATTGCTTAAGAAAGTAGCTGGTATCGAGTCTGGTTCTGGTGAACCTAACCGTAAAAAAGTTGCTACAGTCAAGCGTGATCAAGTGCGCGAGATTGCTGAAACTAAAATGCCTGACCTAAACGCTGCAAGCGTAGAAGCTGCAATGCGTATGGTTGAAGGTACTGCTCGCAGCATGGGTATTGTCATCGAAGACTAATCCATGTAATTGCTATTTGTTTCTACGGGGTTGCGATTGATACTCGCAACCTTTATTCGTGGGAGGTCATTCCGTTAAAACCACAATTTAGGAGGATTTATATCATGGCGAAAAAAGGTAAAAAGTATCTTGAAGCAGCTAAGCTTGTAGAAGTTTCTAAGGCTTATGCTGTAACTGAAGCAATCGAAGTTGCTAAAAAAGCAAACTTCGCAAAATTCGATGCGACTGTTGAAGTTGCTTTCCGTTTAGGCGTAGACCCTAAGAAAGCTGACCAACAAATTCGTGGAGCTGTTGTTCTTCCGAATGGTACTGGTAAAACTCAACGCGTATTAGTGTTCGCTAAAGGCGAAAAAGCAAAAGAAGCGGAAGCTGCTGGTGCTGACTACGTTGGCGAATCTGACTACATCAACAAAATCCAACAAGGATGGTTCGAATTCGATGTAATCGTTGCGACTCCAGACATGATGGGTGAAGTTGGTAAACTTGGCCGTGTATTAGGACCTAAAGGTTTAATGCCTAACCCTAAAACTGGCACAGTAACTTTCGATGTAACGAAAGCTGTTAATGAAATCAAAGCTGGTAAAGTTGAATACCGCGTAGATAAAGCTGGTAACATCCATGCTCCAATCGGTAAAGTATCTTTCGAAGATGCTAAACTAGTGGAAAACTTCACTACTATCTATGATACATTATTAAAAGTTAAACCTGCGGCTGCTAAAGGAACTTACATGAAAAACGTTTCTGTAACAACTACAATGGGCCCTGGTGTGAAAGTTGATCCTTCTACTTTCAAATAATAATTGACATACCAAAACTATTATTGTTATAATAAGTTTTGTTGTGAATAAATGAATACTATTTGTACCGTAGACAGTAGGTGCTCATTACGAGCTTAATTCCCTGCCGAGGTAATTCGATAATAATAGTCCTGGACTATGACTTTTGAAATTACTGCCTTCATGTCTGCAATAGAGATGAAGGCTTTTTCTTTGAAACGGTATAAATGTTTTCAAGCAAATCTACAGGAGGTGTAAGGATGAACGCAATTATTGAACAAAAGCAAAAAATCGTTGCTGAGATTTCTGATAAGTTAACTTCAAGCCAATCAACAGTAGTTGTTGACTACCGTGGATTGACTGTTGCTCAAGTAACAGAACTTCGTAAGCAACTTCGTGAAGCTGGCGTTGAGTTTAAAGTTTACAAAAACTCTTTAACTCGCCGTGCTGCTGAAAGTGCTGAACTTAGCGCTTTGAACGAATCATTAACAGGTCCAAACGCAATTGCATTCTCAACTGAAGATGTTATTGCGCCAGCAAAAATCCTTAACGATTTTGCGAAAAAACATGAAGCTTTAGAAATCAAAGCTGGAGTTATCGAAGGAAATGTTGCAACTGCTGAAGAAATTAAAGCTCTTGCAGAACTACCTTCACGCGAAGGCCTACTTTCTATGCTACTCAGCGTGCTACAAGCACCTATGCGCGGACTTGCTCTTGCTACAAAAGCTGTTGCAGAGCAAAAAGAAGAACAAGGCGCGTAAGCTAACCGCTTATCTAGCCTATTGATTCAAAAAAAACCAACCATTTCGAGGAGGAAATAAAAATGACTAAAGATCAAATCATTGAAGCAGTTAAAAATATGACTGTTTTAGAATTAAACGACCTTGTAAAAGCAATCGAAGAAGAATTCGGCGTAACTGCTGCTGCACCTGTAGCCGTAGCTGCTGCTGGTGGCGCTGCTGCTGAAGAAAAAACTGAGTTTGATGTAATCCTTACATCTGCTGGAGATCAAAAAATCAAAGTTATCAAAGCTGTACGTGAAGTTACAGGTCTTGGACTTAAAGAAGCAAAAGAACTTGTTGACAACACTCCAAAAGCAATCAAAGAAGCTGCTTCTAAAGAAGAAGCTGAAGAAATCAAAGCTAAACTTGAAGAAGTTGGAGCTGGCGTTGAAGTTAAGTAATCTTGCATAAACAAAAAGCTCGCTATCACTGGCGGGCTTTTTTTCTTCATTTTTAAAGAAATGACGGAAACTAGCCGTTAATGGTTTGGTAACGAGGATTTCGTTATTCGAACATTCCGGCGTGCAAGCATCCATTCTTCAATTCTCTTCTCTCATTAAATCTTCAATATTCCTTTCTGATAGGGGGAGATGACTCTGACAGAGCATTACTACTCACATAAACCGGATGTCGTAAGCAATCCGAAATTTTGGGATTTCACATTAAAGGGACGTACATTTCGCTTCAAAAGTGATAATGGTGTTTTTTCGAAAAAGGAAGTTGATTTCGGATCGCGTCTTTTGGTTGAAAGTTTTAACCTTGATGAAGCTGTGGAAGGAGATATTCTCGATGTTGGCTGCGGTTATGGGCCAATTGGAATATCGATTGCAACAGCTTATCCCGATAGAACAATAGAAATGATTGATATAAATAGCCGGGCAGTTGAATTGTCAAAAGAGAATGCGGCATCTAATGGGGTCGTAAATGTGAAGATTTACGAAAGTGATCGTTTTGACAAAGTTGCCTCCAATCAATTCGCGGCGATTCTTACGAACCCTCCCATTCGCGCAGGTAAAAGTGTAGTCCACGAAATTTTAGAAGAAGGCTATCGCAGTTTGGTAGCTGGTGGAGAATTATGGGTTGTCATTCAAAAAAAACAAGGGGCTCCTTCCGCAATGGATAAAATGGAGCAATTATTTGGAAATATTGAAGTGCCCGTTAAGAAAAAAGGTTACTATATACTATTATCCAAAAAGGTTTGACTCTAAATTTTCGCTATGTTAGTATTATAAAATGCATATATATAATTCCGTAACTATGCAATTTTTATACCATTGATGTATAATCAATGGATAATATGGAAAAAATATATAAATAATAGTTCGTTTTATGAGAAATAGTGGTTTTTAAAATAAAAACCATTTTCTTTTTGTCTATGGAAATGATTCCTTTTCCGAGGCAAATGGATCCTTATAACGCTTGATTTAAGGGGTGAATCAGTTGACAGGTCAACTTGTTCAGTATGGACGACACCGCCAACGTAGAAGTTATGCAAGAATCAGTGAGGTTTTGGATCTTCCAAATCTGATTGAAATTCAAACAGCTTCTTATCAATGGTTTCTAGATGTAGGTTTAAAGGAAATGTTCCAGGATATTTCTCCTATTGAGGATTTTACAGGTAATTTATCGTTAGAATTCATCGATTACAGCTTAGCTGAGCCGAAGTATTCTGTGGAAGAAACAAAAGAACGCGATGTTACGTATTCTGCACCACTTCGTGTGAAAGTGCGCCTTGTTAACAAAGAAACAGGGGAAGTGAAAGACCAGGATGTATTTATGGGCGACTTCCCGCTGATGACTGAAACAGGTACATTTGTCATCAATGGTGCTGAACGGGTAATTGTATCCCAATTAGTGCGCTCACCGAGTGTTTACTACAATGGGAAAATGGATAAAAACGGTAAGCTTGGATTCTCTGCGACCGTTATTCCTAACCGTGGCGCATGGCTCGAATATGAAACAGACGCCAAGGATGTTGTGTATGTCCGGATCGACCGCACCAGGAAATTACCGATCACGGTATTGATGCGTGCCCTTGGATTCGGAACAGATCAAGAAATCATCGATTTGATCGGAGACAACGAATACCTTCGCAACACTCTTGAAAAGGATAACACCGAGAGTGTGGAAAAAGCATTACTAGAAATCTATGAGCGTCTACGCCCAGGTGAACCGCCTACTGTCGAAAACGCGAAAAGTCTTTTAGTATCACGCTTTTTTGATCCAAAACGTTATGATTTAGCTAATGTTGGCCGTTATAAAATTAATAAAAAACTGCATATCAAGAACCGTTTATTCGGACAACGTATTGCAGAGACTTTGATTGATCCTGAAACAGGTGAAATCATCGTTGAAAAAGGGACAATGCTTGATCGTCGGACTCTTGATAGGATCCTGCCTCATATCGAAGGTGGAATCGGATTCAAAACATTCCATCCATCAGGCGGTGTAGTAGAGGAAGAAACTCTTCTTCAACCTATTAAAGTGTTTGCGCCAAACGATGCTGAAGGTGAAAAAGTGATCAATATCATCGGTAATGCCTATGTGACCGACCAGGTCAAAAACATTACACCGGCTGATATCATTTCTTCCATCAGTTATTTCTTTAATTTATTGCATGGTGTGGGAATCACGGATGACATTGACCATTTAGGTAACCGTCGTCTGCGTTCAGTTGGTGAATTGCTGCAAAACCAATTCAGAATTGGTTTATCCCGTATGGAGCGTGTTGTCCGTGAAAGGATGTCCATTCAGGATACGAACACAATCACTCCACAGCAACTAATCAACATTCGCCCGGTCATAGCATCCATTAAAGAGTTCTTTGGAAGCTCACAGCTTTCCCAATTCATGGATCAAACGAACCCGTTGGCTGAATTGACACATAAACGTCGTCTATCTGCATTGGGACCTGGTGGTCTGACACGTGAGCGTGCTGGCTTTGAAGTACGTGACGTTCATTATTCCCACTATGGCCGCATGTGTCCGATTGAAACGCCTGAGGGACCGAATATTGGTTTGATTAACTCGTTATCCAGTTTTGCAAAGGTTAACCCATATGGCTTCATTGAAACTCCATATCGCCGTGTTGACCCTGAAACAGGTAAAATTACAAGCCAAATCGATTACTTAACAGCTGATGAGGAAGATAATTATGTAGTTGCCCAAGCGAATGTACGACTGTCAGATGACGGCTCATTCCTTGACAATGATGTTGTTGCACGTTTCCGTGGTGAAAATACCGTTGTTCCGCGTGACCGCGTAGATTACATGGATGTATCTCCTAAACAGGTTGTATCTGCTGCGACAGCATGTATTCCTTTCTTGGAAAATGATGACTCCAACCGTGCCCTTATGGGAGCGAACATGCAACGTCAAGCAGTTCCTTTGCTGCAACCGGAAGCCCCTCGAGTAGGAACGGGTATGGAGTATGTTTCAGCGAAAGACTCCGGTGCTGCCGTAATCTGTAAACACCCTGGTATCGTAGAACACGTTGAATCACGTGAAGTATGGGTGCGTAGGGTAAGTGAGGTTGACGGAAAGCAAGTAAAAGGAAACCTTGATAAATACCGTCTATTAAAATTCATTCGTTCCAACCAAGGAACGTGCTATAATCAACGCCCTATCGTAAGTGTTGGAGACAACGTTGTAAAAGGTGAAATTCTTGCTGATGGTCCTTCAATGGAAAAAGGTGAGCTGGCACTTGGACGTAACGTATTGGTTGCCTTCATGACATGGGACGGATATAACTATGAAGATGCCATCATCATGAGTGAACGATTGGTTAAAGATGATGTGTACACTTCCATTCATATTGAAGAATATGAATCTGAATCACGCGATACAAAATTAGGACCTGAAGAAATCACACGTGATATCCCTAACGTAGGGGAAGATGCGCTTCGTAATCTTGATGAGCGCGGAATAATCCGTGTGGGTGCTGAAGTGAAAGACGGAGACCTTCTCGTTGGTAAAGTTACGCCTAAAGGTGTAACGGAACTGACTGCTGAGGAACGTCTATTACATGCAATCTTCGGTGAAAAAGCACGTGAAGTAAGGGATACATCACTTCGTGTACCTCACGGCGGCGGCGGAATCGTTCTTGATGTTAAAGTATTCAACAGAGAAGACGGCGATGAACTGCCTCCTGGTGTAAACCAACTAGCACGTGTATATATCGTTCAAAAACGTAAAATCCATGAAGGCGATAAAATGGCTGGACGACATGGTAACAAAGGGGTAATCTCCAGGATTCTTCCTGAAGAAGATATGCCTTATTTACCAGACGGCACTCCAGTCGACATCATGTTAAACCCGTTGGGTGTACCTTCACGTATGAACATCGGTCAGGTGTTGGAGCTTCACTTAGGTATGGCTGCACGCGCACTTGGCATTCATGTAGCATCTCCTGTATTCGATGGTGCCACTGAGGAAGATGTTTGGGGTACGATTGAAGAAGCCGGGATGTCCCGTGATGCAAAAACAGTCCTTTATGACGGCCGTTCAGGTGAAGCATTCGATAACCGTGTATCAGTTGGTGTCATGTATATGATCAAACTGGCACATATGGTCGATGATAAACTTCATGCGCGTTCAACTGGACCTTACTCCCTTGTTACGCAGCAACCACTTGGTGGTAAAGCGCAATTTGGCGGACAGCGTTTCGGTGAGATGGAAGTATGGGCACTTGAAGCTTATGGTGCTGCTTATACATTACAAGAAATCTTAACCGTTAAATCAGATGATGTCGTAGGTCGTGTTAAAACGTACGAAGCGATTGTCAAAGGTGAAAATGTCCCTGAACCAGGCGTTCCTGAGTCCTTCAAAGTATTGATTAAGGAGCTTCAAAGTTTAGGATTGGATGTTAAAATCCTAAATGCCGAAGATCGTGAAATCGAAATGCGTGATTTGGAAGATGAAGATGATGCCAACCAAGCCGACAAATTAAGCCTTGATTCAGAACCTAAGGATATGGTTGCTTCCGAAGTAGGGGCACCTGTCAAAGAATAAAATTAAATATAAACATATCTAGTTATATATTACCTGCTCTGACTGGCAGCGAGATGTTCATTTGAAGATCATGCTGCCTTGTTAGAGCCTTATTGATTCAATCAACCATCATCCGGTGTAAGATTGCCTGATATTTGACGGCAATCAAGGGTTAAACCTGGAGATTAAAAGGGAGGTAGGCCCCTTGTTAGACGTTAATAATTTTGAGTATATGAAAATTGGTCTTGCTTCACCAGACAAGATTCGTTCTTGGTCCCATGGAGAAGTTAAAAAACCAGAAACAATCAACTATCGTACGTTAAAGCCAGAAAAAGACGGTTTATTCTGTGAGAGAATTTTTGGACCTCAAAAGGACTGGGAATGTCATTGCGGGAAATATAAACGTGTTCGTTATAAAGGCGTAGTCTGTGACCGTTGTGGCGTTGAAGTCACTCGTGCTAAGGTGCGTCGTGAGCGTATGGGTCATATTGAGCTGGCAGCTCCGGTTTCACACATATGGTATTTTAAAGGAATCCCTAGCCGTATGGGACTTGTACTTGACATGTCTCCACGGGCTTTGGAAGAAGTCATTTACTTTGCATCTTACGTCGTAACTGAAACGGGCGATACAACTTTAGAAAAGAAACAGCTTCTTTCCGAAAAGGAATATCGTACATACCGTGAAAAATACGGTAAGAAATTCCAAGCCGCCATGGGTGCGGAAGCTATTAAAAAACTTTTGCAAGATATTGATACGGAAAAGGAAGTAGAGTCGTTGAAAGAGGAGCTTAAAACAGCTCAAGGACAACGCAGAACCCGTGCAATCAAACGCTTGGAAGTGCTTGAAGCATTCCGTAACTCCGGAAATGAGCCTTCATGGATGATCCTTGACGTGCTTCCGGTCATTCCACCGGAACTTCGTCCTATGGTTCAACTTGATGGAGGACGTTTTGCCACATCAGATCTAAATGATTTATATCGCCGTGTTATCAACCGTAATAATCGGTTGAAAAGATTACTGGACCTTGGAGCACCAAGCATTATCGTTCAAAATGAGAAGCGTATGCTGCAAGAAGCTGTCGATGCTCTTATCGATAATGGCCGTCGGGGCCGTCCGGTAACTGGACCTGGTAACCGTCCGTTAAAATCTTTATCTCACATGTTAAAAGGTAAACAAGGTCGTTTCCGTCAAAACCTTCTTGGTAAACGTGTTGATTATTCTGGCCGTTCCGTTATCGTAGTCGGACCAAACTTAAAGATGTACCAATGTGGTCTTCCAAAAGAAATGGCGATTGAATTATTCAAACCATTCGTTATGAAGGAGCTTGTTCAAAGAGGCCTGGCACATAACATCAAATCCGCTAAGCGTAAAATTGAACGTTTATCTCCGGAAATTTGGGATGTATTGGAAGAAGTTATTAGAGAACACCCAGTACTATTGAACCGTGCACCGACTCTTCACAGACTTGGGATCCAAGCATTTGAACCAACTTTGGTTGAAGGTCGCGCAATTCGTTTGCATCCGCTCGTATGTACAGCTTACAACGCTGACTTTGATGGTGACCAAATGGCGGTCCACGTTCCTCTATCTTCTGAAGCCCAAGCTGAAGCGCGCATGCTTATGCTTGCAGCACAGAACATTTTGAACCCTAAAGATGGTAAACCTGTCGTTACGCCTTCTCAAGATATGGTATTAGGTAACTATTACTTAACATTGGAAAGAGAAGGCGCTATCGGTGAGGGCATGATCTTTAAAGATACAAGTGAAGCATTACTTGCATACCAAAACGGATATGTGCACTTACATTCCCGTTGTGCCGTACATGCATCGTCACTAAATAACGAAACTTTCACTGAAGAACAAAACGGCCAACTTCTCATTACGACTGTTGGTAAATTGATCTTCAATGAGATTTTGCCAAAATCATTCCCGTATATTAACGAACCGACACGATATAATTTGGAAACGAAAACTCCAGAGAAATATTTTGTGGAAAAAGGCGCTAATATCCCTGAGTTGATTAAGGCCCAACCTGCTATCGATCCTTTCAAGAAAAAAATTCTTGGAAATATCATTGCGGAAGTCTTTAAACGCTTTAAAATTACCGAAACATCAAAAATGCTTGACCGGATGAAAGATCTTGGATTCAAATATTCGACAAAGGCTGGTATTACCGTTGGTGTGGCTGATATCGTCGTTTTAAAAGAAAAACAAGAAATCATTTCTGAGGCTCAAACCAAAGTGGATAACGTCTTGAAACAATTCAGACGCGGTCTTATTACTGAGGATGAGCGTTATGATCGCGTCATTTCGATTTGGAGTGCTGCCAAGGATACCATTCAGTCCAAACTTATGGACTCACTGGACCGCCGCAACCCGATCTTCATGATGAGTGACTCCGGTGCCCGTGGTAATGCTTCCAACTTTACGCAGCTTGCGGGTATGCGTGGTTTGATGGCCAACCCGGCTGGACGTATCATTGAATTACCGATCAAATCAAGTTTCCGTGAAGGTTTAACAGTGTTGGAGTACTTCATCTCTACACATGGTGCGCGTAAAGGTCTTGCCGATACAGCGCTTAAAACAGCCGATTCCGGTTACCTTACCCGCCGACTTGTTGACGTTGCACAAGATGTCATCATCCGTGATGACGATTGCGGAACTGACCGCGGCTTGAAAATTTCAGCCTTGAGAGAGGGTACTGAAATAATTGAGCATCTTGAAGAGCGCCTAATCGGCCGTTATGCAAGAAAAGCGATCAGACATCCAGAAACAAATGAAGTAATCGTGGCTGAAAACGACCTTATTACTGAAGATCTTGCTAACTATATTGAATCACTTGGAATTGAAACAGCGTGGATCCGTTCCGCATTTACATGTAATACCAGTCATGGTGTATGTAAAAAATGTTACGGACGCAACTTGGCTACCGGTCAAGAAGTTGAAGTGGGCGAAGCAGTCGGTATTATTGCCGCTCAATCAATCGGAGAACCTGGTACACAGTTGACGATGCGTACATTCCATACAGGTGGGGTTGCCGGGGACGATATCACTCAAGGTCTTCCTCGTATCCAAGAGATATTTGAAGCGAGAAATCCTAAAGGTCAAGCTGTCATTTCCGAAATCGAAGGAACGATTGTTTCGATTAATGAAATTCGGGATAAACAACAGGAAATCGTTGTCCAAGGTGCTGTTGAATCACGCACGTATACTGCGCCGTACACAGCGCGTTTAAGAGTAACTGTCGATACGCCTGTCCGTCGTGGTGAAGAGTTGACTGAGGGTTCCATCGATCCGAAAGAATTGCTGAAGGTTACAGACGTGCTTACTGTTCAGGAATACCTGCTTCATGAAGTTCAGAAAGTATACCGGATGCAAGGTGTTGAAATCGGCGATAAACATATCGAGGTAATGGTTAGACAAATGATGCGTAAAGTCCGTGTGCTTGATGCAGGTGAAACTGAAGTGCTTCCAGGAACATTATTGGATGTTAACCAGTTCACTACTGCAAACACTGATGCATTGCTTACCAACAAATTACCGGCTACAGGACGCCCTGTGTTGCTAGGTATCACAAAAGCATCCCTAGAAACGGATTCCTTCTTGTCCGCCGCGTCATTCCAAGAAACAACTAGAGTCTTGACTGATGCAGCAATTAAAGGAAAACGTGATGAATTGCTTGGGCTTAAAGAAAATGTCATCATCGGTAAACTTGTCCCTGCAGGAACGGGAATGCTTAGATACAGAAAAGCAAACCCTGTCGTTGTTGGTGACGAAAATGCCGACACCGTAACGGTGGATTAAAGGAAAAAGGATCAGCTCAATAATTTAAACTGAAAACTCCACTCCAGTTTCTCATTGGAGCTGTAGGATCAGAGTTTATTGAGCTGGTCTCTCTTATTACTCATGGCTGACTGAAAAGCAGTATGAGGATTTGATATATTCCGTTTAGGCAAATTGATAATTTTAATAGAATTATGTAAGGAAAACCTTTTGCTTGAATTATTTTTTTGAAAGAAGTTGACAGTATCCGACTAATAATGATACTATAGCAAAGGTGCTCCTATGTTACCCTGTAACTTTGGAGGATATGGACCATGTCTTATGAAAAAGTAATACAGGCAAAGTCAGTGATTATAGGGACGAAGCAAGCAGTTAGAGCTCTTAAAAACAATTTAATTCAAGAAGTTATCATCGCTGATGATGCAGATATATACTTGACTGGGCGTGTCGTTGAGACTGCCAAAGAATTGGATGTTCCTATCACATATGTTGATTCGATGAGAATGCTTGGCAAAGCATGTGGTATTGATGTCGGAGCAGCAACTGTTGCCATCAAAAAGTAAAGATGTTTTTGCAATTATATTTGCAAAGACTTTGTTTTTACCCATTTATGAACCACCTGGATGTGTGGTACTAGAAATGAAAACGTGAAGGGAGGAAAAATGTAATGCCTACTATTAATCAATTAGTGCGTAAAGGACGCGAGTCTAAAGAGGTTAATTCAAAATCTCCAGCACTTAACAAAGGCTACAACAGCTTTAAAAAAGCACAAACTAACGTATCATCTCCGCAAAAACGTGGTGTTTGCACTCGTGTGGGTACTATGACACCGAAAAAACCAAACTCCGCGTTACGTAAATATGCGCGTGTACGTTTAACAAACGGTATCGAGGTAACAGCTTATATCCCAGGTATCGGTCACAACCTACAAGAACACAGCGTGGTTCTTATCCGTGGCGGTCGTGTAAAAGATTTACCAGGGGTACGTTACCATATCGTACGTGGTGCTCTTGATACAGCTGGAGTTAACAATCGTATGCAAGGCCGTTCTAAATACGGTACTAAGCGTCCGAAAGCAGCAAAAAAATAATCTTAAACAAAAATTGAACTTTCTTGAAAGGAGGAAATATAATGCCTCGTAAAGGACCTGTAACGAAAAGAGACGTATTACCAGATCCAATATATAATTCAAAACTTGTGACTCGCTTAATCAACAAATTAATGGTTGATGGACAAAGAGGTAAATCACAAAAAATTCTTTACTCTGCATTTGATTTAATCAAAGAACGTACTGGCAATGAGCCGATCGAAGTTTTCGATCAAGCACTTAAAAACATCATGCCTGTACTAGAAGTAAAAGCACGCCGTGTGGGTGGAGCTAACTACCAAGTACCAGTTGAGGTGCGTCCAGACCGCAAATCGACTCTAGGACTTCGTTGGTTAGTAAACTACTCTCGCCTTCGTGGAGAAAAAACGATGGAAGAGCGTTTAGCTTATGAAATCATGGATGCTGCTAACAACACTGGAGCAGCAGTTAAGAAACGTGAAGATACTCACAAAATGGCTGAAGCCAACAAAGCTTTCGCACATTATCGCTGGTAAGATCAAACACTATAAAATCCTTATAGAAGGAAGGAGAAAGACAAATGGCAAGAGAGTTCTCCTTAGCAAACACTCGTAATATTGGTATCATGGCTCACATCGATGCTGGTAAAACGACAACAACAGAACGTGTTCTATATTACACTGGTAAAATCCACAAAATTGGTGAAACGCACGAAGGTGCTTCACAAATGGACTGGATGGAACAGGAACAAGAACGCGGAATCACGATCACATCCGCTGCAACAACTGCACAGTGGAAAGGTCACCGTGTAAACATCATCGATACACCGGGACACGTAGACTTCACAGTTGAAGTTGAACGTTCTTTGCGCGTACTTGATGGAGCTGTAGCCGTACTTGATGCCCAATCAGGTGTTGAGCCTCAAACTGAAACAGTTTGGCGCCAAGCTACAACTTACGGTGTACCACGTGTCGTATTCGTAAACAAAATGGACAAAATCGGTGCAGATTTCTTGTATTCAGTTGGAACAATCCACGACCGTTTACAAGCTAACGCTCACCCAGTTCAGTTACCAATCGGAGCAGAAGATCAATTCTCTGCAATCATCGACCTTATTGAAATGAAAACTCATTTCTACGGTAATGACCTAGGAACTGATATCACTATCGGTGAAATTCCTGAAGAACACCGGGAATTAGCTGAAGAATACCGTGAGAAGTTAATTGAAGCAGTAGCAGAAGTTAATGAAGACTTAATGGAAAAATACCTTGGCGGCGAAGAAATCAGCATTGCTGAATTGAAAGCAGCTATTCGTACAGCAACCGTTAATGTTGAATTCTTCCCTGTTATTTGTGGATCAGCTTTCAAAAACAAAGGTGTTCAATTAATGCTTGATAACGTTATCGACTTCCTTCCGTCTCCATTGGATGTACCAGCTATCAAAGGTACATTACCGGATTCAGAAGAAGAAGTAGAACGTCATTCAGATGATTCTGAACCGTTCTCGGCTTTAGCGTTTAAAGTTATGACTGACCCTTACGTTGGTAAACTTACATTCTTCCGTGTGTACTCAGGTACATTAGAATCAGGATCTTATGTAATCAACTCGACTAAAGGTAAACGTGAACGTATTGGACGTATCCTTCAAATGCACGCAAACAGCCGTGAAGAAATATCTACTGTATATGCAGGTGATATCGCAGCTGCTGTAGGATTGAAAGATACTACAACTGGAGACACTCTATGTGATGATAAGAATCAAGTAATTCTTGAGTCCATGGTATTCCCAGAACCGGTTATTTCACTTTCAGTTGAACCGAAATCAAAAGCAGACCAAGACAAAATGTCTCAAGCTTTACAAAAGCTTCAAGATGAAGATCCAACATTCCGTGCGCATACTGACCAAGAAACTGGTCAAACAATTATCGCTGGTATGGGTGAACTTCACTTGGACATCCTTGTTGACCGTATGCGTCGCGAATTCAAAGTGGAAGCTAACGTAGGTGCTCCTCAGGTAGCATACCGTGAAACTTTCCGTGGTTCAGCTAAAGTTGAAGGTAAATTCGTTCGCCAATCTGGTGGTCGTGGACAATTCGGACACGTATGGATCGAATTTGGTCCAAACGAAGAAGGTAAAGGATTCGAATTTGAAAATGCTATCGTCGGTGGTGTAGTACCACGTGAATACATCCCTGCTGTACAAGCTGGATTAGTTGATTCACTTGACCGTGGTGTACTTGCTGGTTACCCGCTAGTCGACATCAAAGCAAAATTATTTGACGGATCTTACCATGACGTTGACTCCAACGAAATGGCATTTAAAATCGCTGCATCCATGGCACTTAAAAATGCAGCATCTAAATGTAAGCCTGTCATCCTTGAACCAATCATGAAAGTGGAAGTAGTTATTCCAGAAGATTACCTAGGCGACATCATGGGGGATATCACATCTCGTCGTGGTCGTGTAGAAGGTATGGAAGCTCGCGGTAACACGCAAATGGTTAAAGCGATGGTTCCACTATCTGAAATGTTCGGATATGCTACATCTTTACGTTCTAACACTCAAGGACGCGGAACATTCTCTATGCACTTCGATCATTATGAAGAAGTACCTAAGAGCATTTCTGAAGAAATCATCAAAAAAAATAAAGGTGAATAATTGATTTTCATCTCTTATTAAAGTATAACTATCTTATGTAAGCTGTGATGGAAGAATTAGTCTTCTTTCACAGCCCTATATACTTAATCTTTTATTTATAATTTTAAGGAGGAATTCCTAATGGGAAAAGCTAAATTTGATCGTTCAAAACCGCACGTTAACGTTGGAACAATTGGTCACGTTGACCATGGTAAAACAACTCTAACTGCTGCAATCACAACTGTACTTGCTAAATCTGGTGGCGCAGAAGCTCGCGCTTATGACCAAATCGATGGTGCTCCAGAAGAAAGAGAACGTGGTATCACAATCTCTACTGCACACGTTGAGTACGAAACAGCTACTCGTCACTATGCACACGTTGACTGCCCAGGACATGCTGACTATGTTAAAAACATGATCACTGGTGCTGCACAAATGGACGGCGGGATCTTAGTAGTATCTGCTGCTGATGGCCCAATGCCACAAACTCGTGAGCACATCCTTCTTTCTCGTCAAGTAGGTGTACCATACCTAGTAGTATTCATGAAC
This sequence comes from Peribacillus simplex, assembly GCF_030123325.1. Taxonomy (NCBI): domain Bacteria; kingdom Bacillati; phylum Bacillota; class Bacilli; order Caryophanales; family Bacillaceae; genus Peribacillus; species Peribacillus simplex. The sequence continues at coordinate 134,780 of NZ_CP126106.1, forward strand.
AAATGCGACATGGTAGATGACGAAGAACTTCTTGAATTAGTAGAAATGGAAATCCGTGATCTATTATCTGAATACGAATTCCCTGGCGATGACATTCCAGTTATCAAAGGTTCTGCACTAAAAGCTCTTCAAGGAGATGCTGCTTGGGAAGAAAAAATTCATGAATTAATGACAGCTGTTGACGAGTATATCCCAGAACCAACTCGTGACACTGACAAACCATTCATGATGCCAGTTGAGGATGTATTCTCAATCACTGGTCGTGGAACAGTTGCTACTGGTCGTGTTGAGCGTGGACAAGTTAAAGTCGGTGACGTTGTTGACATCATCGGTTTCAACGAAGAGTCTAAACCAACAACTGTAACTGGTGTTGAAATGTTCCGTAAACTTCTTGACTATGCTGAAGCTGGTGACAACATCGGTGCACTTCTTCGTGGTGTATCCCGTGAAGATATCCAACGTGGACAAGTTCTTGCTAAACCAAGCACTATCACTCCACACACAAAGTTCAAAGCTGAAGTTTATGTTCTTTCTAAAGAAGAAGGTGGACGTCACACTCCATTCTTTACAAACTACCGTCCTCAGTTCTACTTCCGTACAACTGACGTAACTGGTATTTGTAACCTTCCTGAAGGCGTAGAAATGGTTATGCCTGGAGACAACATCGAAATGACTGTAGAACTTATCGCTCCAATCGCTATCGAAGAAGGTACTAAATTCTCTATCCGTGAGGGTGGACGTACTGTAGGCGCTGGCGTAGTTGCTACAATCCAAGAATAATTGATTGATAAAACAATATTGGAAGGGACGCCTTCCGGAAGAAGCAGATGGGACGCCATCTGCTTCTTTTCTATTTTTAAAGGATATTCATTCTTTCTTCTATAATATATCCGTAAAAAATGAAGTGCACTTAATTGGTATATTGAACATTTCCGAAATGAAGAAAATGGATTTGAAAGACCACGTGGAATGTACTTGTAAATACTAGTGAAAGTATGTATAATAATAAAAGTGTGTTGCACAAGAAAAATTTAAGTTTAACTTGCATTTTACTTGTGTTATATGTATAATAGACAATGTTGGTCTTTGACTGCGATGATATGGAAGGTTGCTGACACACCCGGCCGCTTTGCCATGGCGAGTGTGTGGGAAATTTCCATTGAGAAGGTCTATTTTAAAATAGGCGAAAAGGAGGGAAAATTATGGCAAAACAAAAAATTCGTATCCGTTTAAAAGCATATGATCACAGAATTCTTGATCAATCTGCTGAGAAAATTGTTGAAACTGCAAAACGTTCTGGTGCGGCTGTATCTGGTCCAATTCCATTACCTACTGAAAGATCGGTATATACGATCCTACGTGCGGTTCATAAATACAAAGACTCTCGTGAACAATTCGAAATGCGTACGCATAAACGTCTAATCGACATCGTTAATCCAACTCCACAAACAGTTGATTCATTGATGCGTTTAGATTTACCATCAGGCGTTGACATTGAAATCAAATTATAATTCATATAAATATGAACAATTACTCTAGGAGGTGTGACTTATGACCAAAGGAATCTTAGGAAGAAAAATCGGTATGACTCAAGTTTTTGCTGAAAACGGTGAACTTATTCCGGTAACAGTTATCGAAGCTGCTAATAACGTGGTTCTTCAAAAGAAAACTGTTGAAACTGATGGCTATGAAGCAGTTCAAGTTGGTTTTGAAAACAAACGTGAAAAGCTTTCTAACAAACCTGAAAAGGGCCATGTTGAAAAAGCAAATACTACTCCTAAGCGCTTCATTCGCGAATTCCGCGGAACGGATCTTAATGAATATGAGATCGGTCAAGAAGTCAATGTAAGTATTTTCGCTGAAGGCGATTTAGTAGATGTATCAGGAATTTCAAAAGGTAAAGGATTCCAAGGCTCTATCAAGCGTCATGGACAATCTCGCGGACCAATGTCTCACGGTTCTCGTTACCACCGTCGCCCAGGTTCAATGGGTCCTGTAGCTCCAAACCGCGTATTCAAAGGTAAACTTTTACCAGGACGTATGGGTGGAGAACAAATCACTGTTCAAAACTTAGCTATCGTTAAAGTTGATGTTGAACGTAACCTACTATTGATCAAGGGTAATGTACCTGGTGCTAGAAAAGCATTGATCAAAGTTAAATCTGCTGTTAAAGCAAAGTAATTTCTAAGAAAGGAGGAGCAATAGAATGCCAAAAGTTACATTGTTCAACCAAACAGGTTCTCAAGTTGGCGACATCGAACTAAATGAATCCATCTTTGGTATCGAACCTAATAATCACGTATTATTTGAAGCAATCATCATGCAACGAGCTTCCTTACGTCAAGGAACTCATAAAGTTAAAAACCGTTCTGAAGTAGCAGGCGGTGGACGTAAACCTTGGAAACAAAAAGGAACTGGACGTGCGCGTCAAGGTTCTATCCGTTCTCCACAATGGCGTGGCGGTGGTATTGTTTTTGGACCAACTCCAAGATCTTACTCTTACAAGCTGCCTAAAAAGGTACGTCGTTTAGCTATTAAATCTGCATTGTCTGCAAAGGCATTGGAAGAGAACATTTTGGTACTTGAAAGCTTGTCTTTCGAAGCTCCAAAAACAAAAGAGTTTGTAGCGGTTCTTAAAAACCTTTCTGTTGACACTAAAACTTTAGTCGTTACTGACGGTTTAGATGAGAAAGTTGCTCTTTCTGCACGTAACATCCCTGGTGTTACTGTAGTTGAAGCTGATGGTCTTAATGTTCTTGATGTTGTTTCACACAACAAATTGATCTTGACTAAATCAGCTGTCGAAAAAGTAGAGGAGGTGCTTGCATAATGGATGCACGCGATATCATTAAGCGCCCCGTAATCACTGAACGCTCTTCAGACATAATGGCTGAAAAGAAATATACTTTTGAAGTTGATGTTAGAGCTAATAAAACTCAAGTTAAAGATGCTGTTCAAGAAATTTTCGGCGTTAAGGTTGAGAAAGTAAACATCATGAACTACAAAGGTAAATTCAAACGCATGGGCAAACATGCAGGCTATACTAACAAGCGCCGTAAAGCTATTGTTAAATTAACTGCTGACAGCAAAGAAATCGAGCTATTCGAGGCTTAATTCATTAGAGAAGGAGGGAAATACAAATGGCGATTAAGAAGTATAAACCTACCTCTAACGGTCGACGTAATATGACAACTTCCGATTTTGCTGAGATCACTACAGACAAACCGGAAAAATCATTACTTGCTCCTTTACACAGCAAAGGCGGCCGTAATAACCAAGGTAAGTTAACAGTTCGTCATCAAGGTGGCGGCCACAAGCGTCAATACCGTATCATCGATTTCAAACGGAATAAAGATGGTATACCAGGACGCGTTGCTACTATTGAGTACGATCCAAATCGTTCTGCAAACATTGCATTAATTAATTACGTTGATGGAGAAAAACGTTATATCCTAGCTCCGAAGAACCTAGAAGTAGGTTTGGAAGTTATGTCAGGTCCAGAAGCTGACATCAAAGTGGGTAACGCACTACCTCTTATTAACATCCCAGTTGGTACAGTAATTCATAACATCGAACTTAAACCAGGAAAAGGTGGACAATTGGTCCGTTCAGCAGGTACATCTGCTCAAGTACTTGGTAAAGAAGGTCGTTATGTACTTGTACGTTTAAACTCAGGTGAGGTTCGTATGATTCTTGCTACTTGCCGTGCTTCAATCGGTCAAGTTGGTAATGAACAACATGAACTTATCAACATTGGTAAAGCTGGCCGTAACCGTTGGTTAGGTAAACGCCCAACAGTTCGTGGATCTGTAATGAACCCGAATGATCACCCGCACGGTGGTGGTGAAGGTAAAGCTCCAATCGGACGTAAATCACCAATGTCTCCATGGGGTAAACCTACTCTTGGATTCAAAACTCGTAAGAAGAAAAACAAATCCGATAAATTTATCGTACGTCGTCGTAAAAAATAACGGGATTGAACTACGGTTCATATATAGAACCGTAGAACAGTCACGAAGGGAGGTACTCGCATGGGTCGTAGCTTAAAAAAAGGACCTTTTGTTGATGATCATTTATTGGTAAAAGTTGAAAAATTAAATGAAGCTGACAAGAAACAGGTAGTAAAAACTTGGTCTCGTCGCTCAACAATCTTCCCGCAATTCATCGGACACACAATCGCCGTTTATGACGGTCGTAAGCATGTTCCGGTTTATGTAACAGAAGATATGGTAGGTCACAAACTAGGCGAATTCGCGCCTACACGCACTTATAAAGGTCACGCAAGTGATGACAAGAAAACAAGACGTTAATGAGAGGAGGGCATCTCATGCAAGCAAAAGCTGTCGCTAGAACAGTTCGTATTGCTCCTCGTAAAGTGCGTTTAGTCGCAGACTTAATTCGAGGAAAACAAGTAGGTGAAGCAGTAGCGATTCTTCGCTTAACACCAAAATCTGCTTCTCCAGTCGTAGAAAAAGTTTTGAATTCTGCTATCGCAAATGCAGAACATAACTACGAAATGGATATCAATAACCTAGTCGTTTCAGAGGCATACGTTAACGAAGGACCAACATTAAAACGTTTCCGTCCTCGCGCTCAAGGTCGTGCGAGTGCAATTAACAAACGTACTAGTCATATTACAATCGTTGTATCAGAAAAGAAGGAGGGGTAATCTGTGGGTCAAAAGGTAAATCCAATCGGTATGCGTATCGGGATAATCCGTGACTGGGAATCCAAATGGTACGCTGATAAAGACTACGCAGTTCTTTTGCATGAAGACATCAAAGTTCGTGAATATATCGCGAAACGTCTAAACGATGCTTCTGTTTCAAAAGTTGAAATCGAACGTGCAGCTAACCGTATCAATGTATCTGTCCACACTGCTAAACCAGGAATGGTTATCGGTAAAGGCGGTACTGAAGTCGAAGCACTTCGTAAAGCTTTGAACCAGTTGACTGGCAAAAGAGTTCATATCAATATCATTGAAATTAAAAGAGCAGATCTTGACGCAAAATTGGTTGCAGAAAACATCGCTCGTCAATTAGAAAACCGTGTTTCATTCCGTCGCGCTCAAAAGCAAGCTATCCAACGTACTATGCGTTCTGGAGCAAAAGGAATCAAAACTCAAGTTTCTGGTCGTCTTGGCGGTGCTGATATTGCTCGTGCTGAACATTACAGCGAAGGAACAGTTCCACTTCACACACTTCGTGCAGACATAGATTATGCTCATGCTGAAGCAGATACTACTTACGGTAAGCTAGGCGTGAAAGTTTGGATCTACCGTGGAGAAGTTCTTCCTACTAAGAAGAAATCTGAGGAAGGAGGAAAATAATATGTTATTGCCAAAACGCGTAAAATACCGTCGTGAACACCGCGGTAAGATGAGAGGGATGGCTAAGGGCGGCACTGAAGTTCATTTCGGAGAATTTGGACTTCAAGCTCAAGAAGCTTCCTGGATCACGAACCGCCAAATCGAAGCAGCTCGTATTGCGATGACTCGTTATATGAAACGTGGAGGGAAAGTTTGGATCAAAATCTTCCCAAGCAAACCTTACACAGCTAAGCCGCTTGAAGTACGGATGGGTTCCGGTAAAGGTGCTCCTGAAGGTTGGGTAGCAGTAGTTAAACCGGGCAAAGTTATGTTTGAAATCTCTGGTGTATCTGAAGAGGTGGCAAGAGAAGCATTGCGCCTTGCAGCACACAAACTTCCAATCAAATGCAAGTTTGTAAAAAGAGAGGAAATTGGTGGTGAAACAAATGAAAGCTAATGAAATCAAAGATCTAACCACTGCTGAAATTGAACAAAAACTAAAATCTCTTAAAGAAGAACTATTTAATCTTCGTTTCCAGTTAGCTACTGGACAACTTGAAAATACAGCTCGCATCCGTGAAGTTCGCAAATCGATTGCTCGTATGAAAACAGTTGTTCGTCAAAGAGAGATCGGTGTCACTAATCGATAATGAATGGAGGTTTGCAGAATGAGCGAACGCAACCAACGCAAAATCTACACTGGACGCGTAGTATCCGACAAAATGGATAAAACAGTTACAGTAGTTGTAGAAACCTATAAAAAGCATTCTTTATACGGTAAACGCGTGAAATACTCTAAAAAGTTTAAAGCTCATGACGAGCTAAACGAAGCTAAAGCAGGCGACGTAGTACGTATCATGGAAACTCGTCCACTTTCAGCTACAAAACGCTTCCGTCTTGTAGAAGTAGTAGAAAAAGCAGTAATCATTTAATATAGTTCGGATTAAGCTAATTCCGAAGGGAGGTACCGTACATGATTCAACAAGAATCTCGTTTAAAAGTCGCTGACAATTCAGGTGCTCGTGAAGTGCTAACAATTAAAGTCCTAGGTGGTTCTGGCCGTAAAACTGCAAACATCGGTGATATCATCGTTTGTACAGTTAAACAGGCAACACCAGGAGGCGTTGTTAAAAAAGGTGAAGTCGTTAAGGCTGTTGTTGTCCGTACAAAACGTGGTATGCGTCGTCCTGACGGTTCTTACATTCGTTTTGATGAAAACGCATGTGTAATTATCCGTGACGATAAGAGCCCACGTGGAACACGTATTTTTGGACCTGTTGCTCGTGAATTACGTGACAATAGCTTCATGAAGATCGTTTCTCTTGCTCCAGAAGTTCTATAATATGTAAAATTTGTATAAAGCCTTTCAAGGAGGTGCCAAGCTAATGCATGTTAAAAAAGGTGACAAAGTCGTAGTCATCTCTGGTAAGGACAAAGGCAAACAAGGAACAATTCTTTCTGCGTATCCGAAACAAAATCGTGTGCTTGTTGAAGGAATTAACATCGTGAAAAAGCATTCTAAGCCATCTCAACTTAATCCACAAGGTGGAATTATCAGCAAGGAAGCTGCTATTCACGTATCCAATGTAATGCCACTTGATCCTAAATCAGGTAAACCGACTCGTGTTGGATATAAGATCGAAAATGGTAAAAAAGTACGCGTAGCTAAAATTTCAGGTGAATCTTTAGATAAATAAGTCATAAATGAAGGGAGGTACACTAAGCAATGAGCCGCCTTAAAGAAAAATTCAAAAGTGAAATTACACCATCATTGATGGGTAAATTCAACTATCAATCAGTAATGCAAGTACCAAACATTGAGAAAATCGTTATTAACATGGGTGTGGGTGACGCAGTATCTAACTCGAAAGCTTTAGATACAGCTGTTGAAGAACTTACATTGATCACTGGTCAAAAACCAGTTATAACAAAAGCAAAAAAATCAATCGCAGGCTTCCGTTTGCGTGAAGGTATGCCTATCGGAGCGAAAGTTACATTACGTGGAGAGCGTATGTATCAATTCCTTGATAAGCTAGTATCTGTATCTTTACCGCGTGTACGTGATTTCCGCGGCGTTTCAAAGAAATCCTTTGACGGACGTGGAAACTATACATTAGGCGTTAAAGAACAACTTATCTTCCCTGAGATTGATTACGATAAAGTGAGCAAAGTTCGTGGTATGGACATCGTTATCGTAACGACTGCCAACACTGACGAAGAAGCTCGTGAACTACTTACTCAAGTTGGAATGCCGTTCCAAAAGTAATCTCTAAATAAAGGGAGGCGAAATCGTGGCTAAAAAGTCTATGATCGTAAAGCAAAAACGCGAACAGAAGTTTAAAGTACAAGAATATACACGTTGCGAACGTTGCGGACGTCCACATTCTGTATTACGTAAATTTAAACTTTGTCGTATTTGTTTCCGCGAACTTGCATATAAAGGACAAATTCCTGGCGTTAAAAAAGCTAGCTGGTAAAACCCGAGTTTGGGAAGGAGGTAAAATATAATGGTCATGACAGATCCTATTGCAGATATGCTTACTCGCATCCGTAATGCGAATATGGTTCGTCACGAAAAACTGGAAGTTCCTGCTTCAAAGATCAAAAAGGAAATTGCTGAGATCTTAAAAAGTGAAGGCTTCGTACGTGACTTTGAATTAATCGAAGACAACAAACAAGGTATCATCCGTATCTTCTTAAAATACGGTGCAAACAACGAACGTGTTATCACTGGTCTAAAACGTATCAGCAAACCTGGTTTGCGTGTATATGCAAAAACTGGAGAGGTACCACGCGTTCTTAACGGTTTAGGTATCGCAATTGTTTCTACTTCTCACGGAGTTTTAACAGACAAGGAAGCTCGCTCTAAACAAGTTGGCGGAGAAGTTTTAGCATACGTTTGGTAATACATTTTCACAAGAATGGAGGTGCACATTATGTCTCGTATAGGTAAAAAACCTATTGAAATCCCTGCAGGCGTGACAGTTACTGTTACTGGAAGTGAAGTAACTGTTAAAGGACCTAAAGGTGAATTAACTAGATCATTCAATCCTGACCTTTCAATCGTTGTTGAAGAGAACGTGTTAACTGTTACACGTCCGTCTGACGAGAAGGCTCACCGTTCTTTACACGGTACTACTCGCGCACTTATCTCTAACATGGTTGAAGGTGTATCAACTGGATTCGTAAAATCACTTGAACTTATTGGGGTTGGGTACCGTGCACAAAAGCAAGGTAACAAGCTTATCCTTAACGTAGGATATTCCCACCCTGTAGAAATAGAGCCAGAAGCTGGCGTTGAAGTCGAAGTTCCTTCTAATACAAAAGTAATCATCAAAGGTGCAAGCAAAGAACGTGTAGGAGCTCTAGCAGCTAATATCCGTGATGTTCGCCCGCCTGAACCGTATAAAGGTAAAGGTATCCGTTACGAAGGCGAATTCGTTCGTCGTAAAGAAGGTAAAACTGGTAAGTAATGCCGCATAAGTAAACGAAAGGAGTGACGTAAATGATTACGAAGCTTGATAAAAATGCTACTCGTCAGAAAAGACATGCGCGTGTACGTGCTAAGCTTTCTGGAACAGAAGCTCGTCCTCGTTTAAATGTGTTTCGTTCAAACAAACACATTTACGCACAATTAATTGACGATGCAAAAGGCGTAACATTGGCAAGTGCTTCAACTCTTGATAAAGAGATCAGTATCGAAGCAGGTAGCAATGCTGAAGCAGCTCAAAAAGTTGGCGAACTTATTGCGAAACGTGCTGTTGAAAAAGGTTTCAAAGCTGTGGTATTTGACCGCGGTGGTTACCTCTTCCATGGTCGTGTAAAAGCATTGGCTGACGCTGCTCGTGAAAACGGCTTAGAATTTTAATGGATAAGGAGGGACATAACAGATGCGTAGCATTGATCCTAATAAATTAGAACTTGAAGAACGCGTAGTTACAGTAAATCGTGTAGCTAAAGTTGTTAAAGGCGGACGTCGTTTCCGTTTCACTGCACTAGTTGTTGTTGGTGATAAAAATGGTCATGTTGGATTTGGTACTGGTAAAGCTCAAGAAGTTCCGGATGCTATCCGTAAAGCAATTGAGGATGCTAAGAAAAATCTAATTACTGTACCGATGGTTGGTACTACTATTCCTCACCTTGTGAACGGTCGCTATGGCGCAGGTCACATTCTATTGAAACCAGCTTCTGAAGGTACAGGAGTAATTGCTGGTGGTCCTGTTCGTGCGGTACTTGAGTTAGGCGGAGTTAGCGATATCTTGTCTAAATCACTAGGTACTAATACACCTATTAATATGGTTCGCGCCACAATTGAAGGATTGAAGCAATTGAAACGTGCTGAAGACGTAGCTAAGTTACGTGGAAAATCAGTACAAGAACTGTTAGGATAAGGAGGGAAATCGAATTATGGCTAATAAATTAGAAATTACCCTCACTCGCAGCTTAATTGGTCGTCCTGAAGATCAACGTGTTACAGTTAACACTTTGGGTTTACGCAAAATGCATCAAACGGTTATCCAAGAAGATAACCCTGCGATTCGCGGTATGATTACCAAAGTTGCTCATCTTGTTACTGTAAAAGAACAATAAAATAATTTTTAACTTAACAAGGAGGTGCCAACATGAAACTTCATGAGTTAAAAGCTGCAGAAGGTTCTCGTAAAGAACGTAAACGTAAAGGTCGCGGTATTGGATCTGGTAACGGTAAAACAGCAGGTAAAGGACATAAAGGACAAAACGCTCGCTCCGGCGGCGGTGTGCGTCTTGGATTTGAAGGGGGACAAACTCCTCTATTCAGACGTTTACCTAAACGTGGATTTACCAACATCAACCGTAAAGACTACGCTATCGTTAACCTTGATACGTTAAATCTTTTCGAAGACGGTACTGAAGTAACACCAGCTCTTTTACTTGAGACTGGGGTTGTAAGTAAAGAAAAAGCAGGAATCAAAATTCTTGCCAAAGGAAGCATAGAGAAAAAGCTTACTGTTAAAGCTCACAAATTCTCGTCTACTGCTAAAGAAGCTATCGAAGCTGCTGGCGGTAATACAGAGGTGATCTAATGTTTCGCACGATCTCCAATTTTATGCGCGTGGGTGAAATAAGGAATAAGATTATTTTTACCCTTCTAATGTTAATCGTCTATCGCATCGGTACATTTATACCTGTACCGCATGTGAATGCCGATTTTCTCGCTGAACAGGACCAGCTGAGCGTCATCGGTCTTTTAAATACCTTTGGCGGCGGGGCACTGCAAAACTTCTCCATATTGGCGATGGGTATCATGCCGTACATCACGGCATCCATCATCGTTCAGCTGTTACAGATGGATGTTGTTCCTAAGTTCACTGAATGGTCTAAACAAGGGGAAGCAGGGCGCCGTAAATTAGCTCAATTCACTCGTTACTTCACTATTATCCTAGGATTCATCCAAGCAGTTGGTATGTCTTATGGGTTCAATAATATGTCAGGTGGCCAGTTGATTGAAAATCCTGGAATTGCAACATACTTGCTTATTGCGACTGTCTTAACGGCAGGAACAGCTTTTCTTTTGTGGTTAGGGGAGCTGATCACTGCTAAGGGTGTGGGTAATGGGATTTCCATCATTATCTTTGCTGGTATCGTAGCTAGTTTGCCTACTACGGCAAATCAGATTTACGCCCAACAATTTGAAAATGCCGGAGATCAATTATTCTTACGAATCATAACGATTATCCTCATTGTTTTAGCAGTATTAGCAATCGTGGTTGCTGTTATTTTCATTCAGCAGGCATTGCGTAAAATTCCTATTCAGTATGCGAAACGTGCTGCGGTAGGTCGTACACAAATGGGTGGCCAGTCTACTCATTTACCATTGAAAGTAAATGCTGCGGGGGTTATTCCGGTAATCTTTGCAATGGCATTTATCATTACTCCCACTACAATCGCTTCTTTCTTTGGAAAGAACAGCGTGACTAGTTGGATATCAACAAATCTTGATTACACCAAGCCAATTGGTATGATCATATATGTTGCTCTTATCATTGCTTTTGCGTATTTTTATGCATTCATTCAGGTTAACCCTGAACAAATGGCTGAGAATTTGAAAAAGCAAGGTGGCTATGTGCCGGGGATTCGTCCAGGTAAGAGTACACAAGAATATTTAACACGTGTTTTATACCGTTTGACGTTTGTAGGCTCTATATTCTTAGCCATCATTGCCGTTTTACCGGTATTTTTCATTAAGCTTGCTGATCTACCTCAATCTGCACAGATTGGTGGTACCAGTTTGCTGATCGTAGTGGGGGTTGCCCTTGATACGATGAAGCAGCTGGAATCACAACTTGTGAAGAGACACTATAAAGGCTTTATAAAGTAATGAGTTTTGGGAACGGCTTGTTCCCTTTACCCATTATAGAGTTTGAGGGGGAAGAAAATTGAATCTAGTTTTAATGGGTCTGCCGGGTGCTGGTAAGGGCACTCAAGCTGAACAAATCGTAGAAAAATATAATATCCCTCATATCTCTACTGGAGATATGTTCCGAACAGCTATCAAAGAAGGAACAGAACTAGGTCTAAAAGCGAAATCATTCATGGACAAAGGCGAATTGGTACCTGATGAAGTTACCATTGGCATAGTACGTGAACGTTTAAGCAAGGAAGACTGCCTTAAAGGATTTTTGCTTGATGGGTTTCCACGTACTGTGGCACAGGCAGAGGCACTTGAAAGCATTCTTGCTGATTTAGATCGTCAAATGAATTTTGTCATTAATATCGATGTTGATAAAAGCATCTTAATGGATAGATTGACAGGACGTCGTATTTGCAAATCATGTGGTGCGACATACCATCTTGTTTTCAATCCTCCTGCTAAAGATGATGTATGCGACCGCTGCGGCGGAGAATTATATCAACGTGCCGACGATAATGCAGAAACGGTTCAGAATCGCCTAGATGTGAATTTGAAACAAACCAAGCCACTTCTTGATTTCTACGGAGACAAAGGGTACTTGGTCAACATTAACGGACAGCAAGATATTAATAAGGTATTTGAAGATATCGATGTGTTGCTTGGTGCTTTACAAAATTAATCATTCGTATTGATTTATGAAATTCATACCATTTTTATAACTTACTAGTTAAACTTGGTGCATTCCTATAGTACAAAGGGTATAATGGATTTCGCGAGAGCATTCGCACATTTATTAATCAGGTTCTTGTACTTGGTATTCCCTGAATTGGGCGATTACTTTTCAAGTGATCTTCATGGACATATCCGGTCGGCAAAATTGATGAAGAAATGCAGTGACTCTATTGGGATTCCTAAAGAGTCGTGATATAGAGGGTTGAAAGAAGCTATGCCAGGCGTGCGCCTTTCAAACATCTCCCATGCTATTCAAACCTATGTCGAGACTAATTGCTTCTCTATTTCGAGAGTATGTCGGTCACGGAATCGGTCAAGACTTACATGAGGGCCCATAAAATCCTCATTTCGGTCCAACTGATAAAGGTCCTCAGTTAAAGCCTGGTTCTACAAAATGGTGAATACTTGATGCAGAATTGTAAGACTTATGAGGATAATTGGACTGTAGTAATGTTGACGGAAAGATGTGCACCTTTAATAGGTTCACGCATAGAGAAGGGAGAATCACTTTAATGGCGAAAGATGATGTAATTGAAGTAGAAGGCACAGTACAAGAGACTTTGCCAAATGCAATGTTTAAGGTAGAATTAGAAAATGGTCATACTGTTTTAGCTCATGTATCCGGTAAAATTCGTATGCACTTTATTCGCATTTTGCCTGGAGATAAAGTTACGGTTGAGCTTTCCCCGTATGATCTAACTCGCGGCAGAATCACATACCGGTTCAAATAATCCGGTTACGCTCCGATCTGTATAAGGAGGTTAGATAGCAATGAAAGTCAGACCATCAGTCAAACCAATCTGCGAAAAGTGTAAAGTTATCCGCAGAAAAGGTAAAGTTATGGTTATTTGCGAAAACCCTAAACATAAACAAAAACAAGGCTAAATAGAAGGAGGTGCACTCAAGCATGGCACGTATTGCTGGAGTAGATATTCCCCGTGACAAACGTATTGTTATCTCATTAACATATATATATGGTATTGGAAAACAAACAGCGATCAAGATTCTTGCAGAAGCAGGCGTTTCTGAAGAAACTCGCGTTCGTGACTTAACGGAAGACGAATTGAACAAAATTCGTGATATCATTGACAAGCTTAAAGTAGAAGGCGACCTTCGTCGTGAAATCTCCCTAAACATCAAACGTTTAATGGAAATCGGTTCTTACCGTGGTTTACGTCACCGTCGTGGTCTTCCTGTTCGCGGTCAAAATACAAAAAACAATGCTCGTACGCGTAAAGGACCTCGTCGTACTGTAGCTAACAAGAAAAAATAATTAGTAAAGGAGGTTACTTTTCATGGCACGTAAAACTAATACACGTAAACGTCGTGTGAAAAAGAATATAGAAACTGGTATTGCTCATATTCGTTCAACATTCAATAACACTATCGTTACGATCACTGACTCTCATGGTAATGCTATTTCTTGGTCAAGTGCTGGAGCTCTAGGATTCCGTGGATCTCGTAAATCCACTCCATTCGCTGCACAAATGGCTGCTGAAACAGCTGCTAAAACATCAATTGAACATGGTATGAAAACTCTTGAAGTTACAGTTAAAGGACCTGGTGCTGGACGTGAGGCTGCAATTCGTGCACTTCAAGCTGCTGGCCTAGAAGTAACTGCAATTAAAGATGTAACTCCAGTTCCACATAACGGATGCCGTCCACCAAAACGTCGCCGTGTTTAATTTTTCTGTATAGATTTTGTATTCCTGTCAATAATGGGATATAATACTGAGTTTGCGTTCTTACAGAGGATTAATTTTCAGTTGTTGCGCACAGCGGGAACGTATACATGGGGAATTTCGGTTTAAGTGACTTCGTTTACTTGCCGGGGTTTTGACGTTTTGAAGGAGGGTTTATTGATGATCGAAATAGAAAAACCAAAAATCGAAACGGTTGAAATCAACGACGATACCAAATACGGTAAATTCGTCGTAGAGCCACTAGAGCGTGGGTATGGTACTACATTGGGTAACTCCTTACGTCGTATCCTTTTATCCTCACTCCCAGGTGCTGCTGTCACAGCTATACAAATTGATGGAGTGCTACATGAGTTCTCAACAATTGAAGGCGTCGTGGAAGATGTAACATCTATCATTCTTAATGTGAAAAAACTAGCTCTTAAGATTTACTCTGATGAAGAGAAGACGCTGGAAATTGACGTTCAAGGTGACGGAGTCATCACGGCTGCTGATATCACTCATGATAGTGATGTAGAAATTCTTAATCCGGATTTATATATTGCTACAATTGGTAAAAACGGTCATATGCGTATGCGTTTATCTGCACGTCGCGGCCGCGGCTACACTCCTGCTGTTCAAAACAAGAGAGAAGACCAGCCAATTGGTGTAATTCCAATCGATGCTCTTTACACTCCGGTTTCACGCGTATCTTTCCAAGTTGAAAATACACGTGTTGGACAGTTGTCTAACTTTGACAAGTTAACGTTCGATGTTTGGACTGATGGCAGTACTGGTCCGCAAGAAGCGGTAGCACTTGGAGCTAAGATTTTAACAGAGCATTTGAATATCTTTGTTGGTTTAACCGATGAAGCTCAAAATGCTGAAATCATGGTTGAAAAAGAAGAAGATCAAAAAGAAAAAGTTCTTGAGATGACGATCGAAGAATTAGACCTTTCTGTTCGTTCTTACAACTGCTTGAAACGTGCTGGAATCAATACCGTTCAAGAGCTAGCTCATAAAACGGAAGAAGATATGATGAAAGTACGTAATCTAGGTCGTAAATCACTTGAAGAAGTGAAAGCGAAACTAGAAGAATTAGGCTTAGGTCTTCGTAAAGACGACTGATAACATGGCGGAATCAATCCATTATGTTGTGAGCCTTGTTATGGACACACAATATAGAACTTCAACAAAGGAGGGAATCTCTAATGGGTTACAGAAAGTTAGGACGCACTAGCGCACAACGTAAAGCATTACTTCGTGATTTAGCTACGGATCTTATTATCCATGAGCGCATTGAAACTACTGAAGCACGTGCAAAAGAATTACGTTCTGTAGTAGATAAAATGATCACTCTTGGTAAACGTGGTGACTTGCATGCACGCCGTCAAGCTGCATCTTTCATCCGTAACGAAATCGCTGACGCTGAGAATGGCACAGATGCCCTTCAAAAACTATTCAGTGACGTGGCTCCACGTTATGAAGAACGTCAAGGTGGATACACTCGTATCATGAAAGTTGGTCCACGCCGCGGTGACGGTGCACCAGTCGTGGTTATTGAATTAGTTTAATAACAACGATGAAAAAGGGCGGGACAAATGAATATACTCACTTGTTCTATGCCCTTTTTCTTTTTTTAAAATAGAAATTCTTTCATCTAGAAATTCGCATTGAGTGTTACGATGGCTGGCGGAACCTGTATTATGCAGGGAGCCTTCACGTCTAGCTCAAGCATCCCTTCCCGCTTTTGATAAGCGATTATAAGATAACCTGTTTTTCGTAACAGGCCCGCTGTTAGCTGCTCTTAATTTACCGAAAATTCTTTCGGTGGAAGGGGTGCAGCGTTTTTTTATATTTTCAGAAGGAAAAACGACTCTATATTTATATTTATATTTATATTGAGTGAGCAGAGTTTAGTTTAGACGAGTGCAGTCGAGGATGAGGAGGGCCACATAATGAAGAAGCTGGTTTCTTTAAAAAATATTGTTTTTAAATATGAGGGTCAGTCTCGAAACGCCTTGGATGATGTTTCTTTTGATATTCATCAGGGGGAGTGGCTTGCGATTGTCGGACATAATGGCTCTGGCAAGTCGACATTAGCAAAGTTACTGAATGGTCTTCAGTTCGCTAACTCAGGTACCATTACGATTAATGATCAACTTTTGACAGAAGAATCCGTTTGGGATGTACGCCAGAAAATTGGCATGGTTTTTCAAAACCCAGATAATCAATTTGTAGGCACTACAGTTCAGGATGATGTGGCTTTTGGTTTAGAAAACGCCGGTGTTTCTCAGCAGGTTATGGTGGAGCGTGTTCATGGTGCGTTAAATAAGGTTAAAATGAATGCCTTTCTTAATCAAGAGCCGCACCATCTATCCGGCGGTCAAAAGCAAAGAGTGGCCATAGCAGGTGTAATAGCCTTGCAGCCAGACATAATCATCTTAGATGAAGCAACCTCCATGCTTGACCCAAGAGGCCGTGAAGAAGTGCTTGAAACAGTTAGGGAATTGAAACAGGAAAACGAGATCACTGTCATATCAATCACCCATGATCTTGAGGAAGCTGCCAAAGCCGATCGAATGATAGTCATAAACCAAGGTCGGTTATATCGTGAAGGGCCGCCTCAGGATATTTTTGAGTTAGAGGAAGAATTGATTGCTCTTGGTCTGGATATTCCCTTTTCAGTGAAACTAACCAAGGAGTTACAAAAAAATGGTGTTCGTGTAGTTGATGGGCATTTGACAGAGGAAGAGTTGGTGAAGGATTTATGCGAATTACACTCGATGATGTAGAATACCGCTATCAGGTGAATACTCCTTTTGAACATCTAGCCCTTCATGATGTCAATATTTCAATGGAGCCGGGATCCTATACCGCAATCATCGGGCATACAGGGTCCGGGAAATCCACGCTACTGCAGCATTTGAATGCTCTTTTAAAACCGACGAAGGGTCGTGTTTTCATTGGGGATCGGACGATTGAAGCCGGAAGAAAAGAAAAGGCTTTGCGGCCAATAAGACAAAAGGTCGGAATTGTTTTTCAGTTTCCGGAACATCAGTTATTTGATGAAACGGTTGAAAAGGATATATGTTTCGGACCTATGAATTTTGGCCTTTCTGAAAACGATGCTAAGCAACTGGCCAGGAAAGCCATCGCGCAAGTCGGATTGAATGAGGAAATTCTTGAAAAATCTCCATTCGACTTATCCGGCGGACAAATGCGACGGGTCGCCATCGCTGGGGTACTTGCCATGGAGCCGGAAGTATTGGTTCTTGATGAGCCCACAGCGGGTCTGGATCCGCGGGGACGCAAAGAAATCATGGATATGTTTTATGATCTGCATAAAGCAAGGGGCATTTCAACGATTCTTGTGACACATAGCATGGAGGATGCAGCCAAGTACGCGGATGACATCATTATCATGCACAAGGGTACGGTGTTCAAAAAAGGAACACCCCAGGAAATTTTCGCAGAGCCGGAGCAATTAATGGAGCTTGGCCTGGATGTTCCTGATACGGTCCGTTTTCAGCTAAAGCTCCAGAAGGAACTTGGTGTTCGATTTGATCATCCATGTCTTAATATCGGAGATTTAGCGATAGAAATAGATAAAGTCATGAAACGGGGGAACCGCTGATGCTGGATAAAATGATTATCGGGCGTTATGTCCCTGCAAATTCACTGATGCACAAGATGGACCCAAGGGCTAAATTGCTCCTCGTGTTCCTGTTTGTTTGTGTCGTCTTTTTGGCGAATAATGTCGTTTCTTACGGTTTGCTTGCTGTATTCACGATCCTTTTGATCAGTATTTCCAAAATACCGCTTCGCTATCTTTATAATGGGTTAAAACCAATCTTTTTCTTGATCGTATTTACATTCCTTCTCCATATATTTTTTACGAAAGAGGGGGAATTGCTTTTTGAATACGGTTGGTTTGAAATCTATGAAGGCGGCCTGATTCAAGGTTTTTTCATATCCGTTAGATTTACTTTACTAATCCTTGTTACGTCACTTTTAACTTTGACGACATCCCCGATATCCATTACAGATGGGATGGAAGAGCTGTTGGGGCCCTTGAAAAAGTGGAAGATGCCTGTACATGAACTGGCATTGATGATGTCAATTGCCCTTCGTTTCATTCCAACGCTAATGGAGGAAACGGAAAAAATCATGAAGGCCCAAACTGCAAGGGGCGTTGACTTTTCTTCTGGCCCGATAAAGGAAAGGGTTAAATCGATTGTACCGCTGCTTGTTCCTTTATTTGTCAGTTCGTTCAAACGGGCGGAGGAATTGGCAACTGCCATGGAATCAAGAGGATACCGTGGCGGGGAAGGCCGCACGAAATATCGCCAATTGGACTGGAAGACGAGTGATAGTCTTTTGATGGTCTCGATAGGTGTTCTAACGGTCATGTTATTTTTATTACGTTCATAATAAGGAAGAGAACTATGCCAAAATATAAATGTGTGATCGCTTATGACGGCACGGATTTTGCTGGTTATCAGGTGCAGCCAGAGAAACGCACCATACAAAGTGAATTCGAGGCAGTCTTGGCCCAAATGCATAAAGGCACAATTATAAAAGTGACTGCTTCAGGCAGGACAGACTCAGGGGTCCATGCAAAGGGGCAGGTGCTTCACTTTGAATCGCCCCTTACATTCCCTACTGAAAATTGGGTAAAGGCGTTCAGCGCCCTTCTTCCGACCGATATCATCGTTCTGGAAGTCGATATCGTACCTGACGATTTTCATGCGAGGTTCCATACGACTGGGAAAGAGTACCGTTATATCATCGCCCGTTCGAAACTACGGGATCCGTTTAAGCGGAATTACGCCTATCATTATCCCTACCCATTAGATGGGGAGGCGATGAGGGAAGCAATCTCCTATTTGATAGGGACACATGACTTTACAAGTTTTTGTTCGGCAAAAACGGAAGTGGTCGATAAAGTTCGAACCATAAAAGAAATGGATTTTGAAGAGAGCGATGATTTCATGGTTTTCCGCTTCGTTGGCGAAGGTTTCTTGTATAATATGGTGCGTATCTTGGTTGGGACGCTCCTGGATGTCGGCAGCGGCAAGATGTCACCCCGTGACATGAGCGGGATTTTGGAAAAGAAGGACCGCAGTTTTGCAGGGAAAACAGCGCCAGCCCAAGGCTTATATTTATGGAAAGTATTTTACAAATAAAAATATTTCCGAAGTGATACCAGTTTTTTTACAACCGGGAAACGGGATGAAGTCAGTAATGGAGCGGTTTTTCGCTATACTACCCTTTTCATGGAGTTGCAGAGAGTGTTTTATAGACAACTTATCCTAGTGTAACATTCCCTTGACAATGAATATGGGAGAAGTTAATATAATATGGTATGTATTTTAATCCCACGATAAGCCCCGGAAGTTTATTGTGATTGAAAATAAATATAAAAAATTAAAAAGTTTTTTAGGAGGTTAACCATGCGTACGACATTTATGGCGAAAGCTAATGAAGTAGAACGTAAATGGTATGTGATTGACGCTGAAGGCAAAACTTTGGGTCGCCTTTCTACTGAAGTAGCATCCATCTTACGTGGTAAACATAAACCAACTTTTACACCGAACATTGACACTGGTGATCATGTAATTCTTATCAATGTTGAAAAAATCCACTTGACTGGTAAAAAATTGACAGACAAAATTTACTACCGTCACACTATGCATCCAGGCGGTCTTAAAACTAGAACTGCTCTTGAAATGCGTACAAACTACCCTGAGAGAATGCTTGAACTTGCTATCAAAGGTATGCTTCCAAAGAATTCTCTTGGTCGTCAAATCTACAAAAAATTACACGTATACGCTGGAGCTGAGCACCCACACGCTGCTCAACAACCAGAAGTATACGAATTACGCGGATAATTACTAAGGAGGTTACTATCTTGGCACAAGTTCAATATTATGGTACTGGTCGCCGTAAGAGCTCAGTAGCTCGTGTACGTTTAGTACCAGGCGAAGGTCGCATCGTTATTAACGGTCGTGACATCAATGAATATATTCCTTTCGCAGCATTACGTGAAGTTGTTAACCAACCACTAGTTGCAACAGAAACTACTGGAAATTACGACGTTCTAGTAAACGTTAGCGGTGGTGGATACACTGGTCAAGCTGGAGCAATCCGTCACGGTATCGCTCGTGCATTGCTACAAGTTGATCCAGAATACCGTCCATCTCTTAAAACTGCTGGTTTACTAACTCGTGACCCACGTATGAAAGAACGTAAAAAATACGGTCTTAAAGGCGCACGTCGTGCACCTCAGTTCTCAAAACGTTAATTCTATTACCGTTTCGAAAGGCTCTCAACCATTTTGGTTGGGGGTCTTTTTTTATCCGGAAAAAGATGTTGATCACAGCACGGACCATGAACTTATATATTAAAAATAATAAAGCATATCTGGGATATCCCAGATATGCTTTATTTTAAAGATTGCATTGTTGTCGATTTTAGTTAGGGGATTCACTTTCACTTTTTTTAATTGCGGCTTTTTTCGGCATAAAGCATGCAAAAATTAACGCCACAAAAGATAGGATTAACATGAAAACATAGGCACCACTTGAGCCAAAGATAGAAGCCAATGCCTCTAGTTGTATATCTGTAATGTTTTCATTTTGCATTGATAGCTCAGAGGCATGTGAAGTTGCTTGCATTGTATATACTGTGACGACAACGGCTGTTCCAATAGCACCTGACAATTGGCGGATGGTATTATTTACAGCTGAACCATGGGAACACAATTCTCCTGGTAAAGCATTCAATCCTGCTGTATTTAAAGGCATGGTAATAAAGCTTAATCCAATCCGTAATAAAATGGTACGAACCATTAAATAGATATAGGTTGTGGATTCGTTTAGATCTATGACTCCCCACATAGAAACAATGATAAATACTAAACCTGTAATAAAGAGTGGTTTAGCACCGTATTTATCATACATTTTACCAGTGACAGGGGACAAGAAGGCGTTGATCACAGCTCCTGGCAATAACAGTAAACCTGCTTCAAATGCTGTAAAGCCCCGTCCATTCTGCAAGTAAATTGGTAAAAGAATTAAATCCGCATACATAATCATCGTAATGAGTACATTGATGAAAGATGTGAGCGTGAAAACTTTGTATTTAAATACAGATAAATTCAATAATGGATAGCTGGATTTCATTTGACGTAAACAGAATAGAGCCGTCACGATTATTCCGGCGATAATTGTAGTAATGATAATGGGATTATCCCATCCCTTGTTTCCGGCGCTGCTAAATCCAAATAATATGCAGCCAAAACCAATCGTTGATAAAATGACACTTTTGGTATCTAATTTTGCTTTTGTTGTCTCTGCAACATTCATTAAATATTTGAACGCTAGAACAATGACGATTATGATAAATGGGGTTAACCCAATAAACAACCATCTCCATGAAACATATTCAATGATAAAACCAGATAATGTAGGTGCTATGGCTGGAGCAAAAATTATCGCAAAGCCGATTGTCCCCATAATACTTCCACGCTTTTCGCTAGGATATAAATATAAAATGACTGTCATCATTAGAGGCATTATAATCCCGGCACCAATTGCTTGAATCATTCTTCCCGTTAACAGCATGCCAAAATTCACCGCACATGCACTAAGTGCAGATCCGATTAACAAAAAGAACATCGAGCTAATAAATAGCTGCCTTGTTGCAAACCGTTTCATTAAAAAAGCCGTAATCGGCACTAAAACACCGTTTACTAGCATAAATCCCGTTGATAACCATTGAACAGTTGCAGCAGTTACATGAAATACGTCCATTAAACCACTTAATGCAACATTTAATAAAGTTTGATTTAATGTTGATAAAAAACAGCCAGCAATCAGTACAATTAATAAAATCTTTTTATTTCCTTCTGTTATTTCATTTTTCATTCGTAAACTCCTTTATTTTTGACTTGCATTCTCAACATCGTGTCGATAAAATCGATGGTAACAAAAAAATATGTTGCTTACCATGAACAGTTTTCTTGAAAATGTTCACTAATCGACATAGGAATTTATGCTGTCGAGCAAGTCAAAGAAAATCTATAAAGGAGTTAAAAATGTCTATTCCTAAGAAAGAAGATCCTCGTACGATTCGGTCAAGAGAAATGTTTAAGAACGCTGTCATTGCTCTCTTATCCGAGGACCCTGCCATTTCAAATTTAACGGTTCAGCAAATCGCAGCCAAAGCAGGATTAAACCGGACAACATTTTACCTGCATTATCAGGATATTCAAGATTTACTAACACAAATCACCGATGAGATTTTAAATGAGCTTTCTGATAAAATTTTTGCTTTAATACATGCAAAAGATTTATCAGAAAAACAGCAGCTAACTCAATTACTTGATTATTTATATATCCATCGAAATTATTTACTCATTTTATTTAAGACGAATCAGTTTGAGGAACAATTGTTTACATTATTAAAGCATTTAGTAGAAATAAGAAGGAAGAATACCAAGAAGGATTTACCTGCTGATTATGTTGACATTGATATTAAAACGGCCTCATTGGTAGGCATTATAATATGGTGGTTAAGAAAGGGGCTTCATTTTAGTTCGGATTATATTGCCAACCAAATTTATTTAATGTACAGAGTGCAATGATTCTAAAACCGTTTGAAAGAATCTTGAATTTCATTAAGTCTTTGTTATGCCCTGAATAAAATGAGACCTTATCATGCCATCCATCCCAGTCTTCCAGACTCAATGCAAATGAAACCCGCGGTGAGGGGCTTCAGATGTTGATGATAGTCATGTTCCATTTGTTTACACATGAGTTTATTTATGTAATACTGAATTTTTTGTGAAATCCATATTTATTAAGTTCCTGTTTAGGAGTATGATAATACTTAAAAAAAAGAAAGAGGACTTCATATGAATTCAACATACTCACCGATTGAAACTACTAAAACAAAAGCTTTGGTCATCAATGCGCTATTCATTGCATTAACCCTTGTAGCGACAATGTTCATCAACATCAAGCTCCCGATAATGGGTAACGGCGGCCTGATCCATCTGGGTAACGTTCCCCTTTTTATAGCTGCTTTGGTTTATGGCAAAAAAACAGGAGCGATAGCAGGCGCCTTCGGTATGGCCTTCTTCGATCTTTTCTCTGGTTGGGCAGCATGGGCACCGTTTACATTCGTCATCGTAGGAGCAATGGGCTATCTAGCCGGTCTTATATCCGAAAGGGTACCGGGCAAAAGAGAACTTGTATACACGATCGCTGTTGCCGTTGCGTTGATCATAAAAATCGTCGGCTATTATTTTGTCGAAGTTATTCTTTATGGTAACTGGATACAGCCATTTGGCTCCATCCCCGGAAACGTGATGCAGGTCGTTATAGCTGGTATAATTGTAGTGCCGCTTGCAGGTCGCTTAAAGAAAAGAGCTGGACAGATATAAACAAAAAATAGGAAGCCATTACAAACTTTGTGTTTGTTGCACCACCTTTGGATGTTGTAAAGCGCTCTGATCCTCAGGCAGTTTAAAAAGGCATCCGGCTAAGTGAGCGGGTAATAAATGAATTCGCTATTATAAAATGTTATATCATTTGAGAAAGGACATCCGTAAACCATGGATGTCCTTTTTATCTTAATGGACTACAAAGCCTGAAGGTCTCATGGAGGAAGGCTGACTTAAGTTTAAGGAAGAACACGACATGAATAATCTGTATTGATCAAGGTCCAAATAGACATGCGCAGTGAGCGACCCAAGTCGGCAAGGTCAGCCTCGGGTAGCTGCCTGAGTGGCGGGTTACGGGAGAAAACTCCAATTTTCTAACATTAAGTTTCTTGTGCAGTCTGCACTTTAACAGGTTTCTTATCATATTGCATATCGATATGCCTTTTTCAATTACCTGCTGAACCTATCCTCATTATTTTTTGCCAATGGAATAAATGAATGGTTCAAAATAGAACGCTAAAACTAAATTATGTCTTGGGAAATAATTTTGGGAAATGGGGAATTGCCCCGGAGGTGAATTATGGCTGTGATATTAGGTTTACAGGAGATGCAAA
The DNA here is from genome assembly GCF_030123325.1 of Peribacillus simplex. Classification (NCBI taxonomy): domain Bacteria; kingdom Bacillati; phylum Bacillota; class Bacilli; order Caryophanales; family Bacillaceae; genus Peribacillus; species Peribacillus simplex. The sequence continues at coordinate 158,955 of NZ_CP126106.1, forward strand.
GGGAAAGGCAATTGAAGTTCGAACGTAGGCTGCTCAGGGAACTTTCTATCGAGGATATGAAGGGAAGGATTCAGCGTTACTTCGGACAGGATCTGATGGATGTTTTGGAGGAAGGCTACTTTGATGTCGCCATCGAGGCTTATTTATTAGGGGCGAACTATAGTAAGTTTGGCTATTATGGTGAGTCGGAAGAAGATGTAAGGTCCAGGTGTTGGAAGGAAGAGAAGTTTTTGGTCGATACTCTTTTTAACTTTATTTTGTATTGGCGGGAAGTTACAGCGAATAACGCTTTCGATGAAGGTTTGTTTTATTGTTGTGAAGGGTTTGTTGGGGATTGGTGGCTGGATGGCTTTAAGACGGGGGAAAAGCGATATAAAATGAAACTGCATTAAGAAGGCAAAAATCCCATTCCTTGTTCTAATTTCATGGTTTGTCCCATACTTTTTAGTAGAGAGACCATGGAAGGGGAAAGGTCATGCGCAGAAAGCTGAAATATACAGGGATTGCTATGGGAATGTTTGTCCTTTTTTTAATTGTGACGTTTAAATTTGTTGAAGATGATTCTTGGGACTCCTGGAACCTTCCTTTGGCAGGTAAGGTCATCATCTTGGATGCAGGTCACGGAGGAATGGACGGCGGGGCAAATGTACAAGAGGTTATGGAAAAGGAAATTGCCCTTTCCGTTTCATTAAAGGTCAGGGACTATTTACAGGAACAGGGTGCCCTTGTCATCATGACACGTGAGAAGGATGAAGATTTAGCAGAGGGAAATACAAAGGGGATCCGCCAGCGAAAACAGGAGGACTTACGGAACCGGGTTGAAATGATCAATGATTCGGAAGCGGACTTATTCTTAAGCATTCATTTGAACTCTTTTCCATCAGCGTCATCGAAAGGTGCCCAGACCTTTTATACAAACAGGTTTGAGGAAAATGAACAGGTGGCAAAATTCATTCAGACTGAAATCATTAGAAACCTGGAAAATACAAAGCGCGATGCCAAAACGATTAATCATGTGTATTTAATGAACTATGCCAAGAAACCGGGGGCTCTTGTGGAAATTGGATTTCTTTCGAATTCCGAGGAAAGGGAACGCCTTATCAGTGATAAGTATCAAGAAAAGGTTGCCAGTTCGATTTATATGGGTATTTTACGGTACTTTACAGAAGAAAAACTATCGGATGAAAAGTGATGTCTGGGTCTTGTAAGGTACAAGGCCTTTTTATTATGGGGAGAATCATCAGGTTTCGCATGCGGGGCAGATAATAAGCTTTCTTTCCGTAATATGTTATACTGAAAAATGGGAAAATAAAATTCAAAGGGGTGCTCGACTTGTTAACAGAAGAGAAAGTACTGAATTTATTAAAGGATCTTAAAGACCCTTTTCTACATAAAAACCTTGAAGAGACAAATGGAATTATAGAAATCAAAATAAAACCTGAAAAGAATCATGTAAGCGTTAAACTTGCGATTGCGAAAACGGGGACTGCCGAACAATTGCAAATGCAATCGGAAGTTGTGGACTTGCTGAAAACGAACGGGGCGGAATCGGTGGGCATCCGTTTCACGGAGCTTTCAGAAGAGGAGTTAGCCAAGCATCGTGAAAGCATTCCTCAGGATGAAGCGGACCATGGTTTGCTTGGACCTAACAGCAAAACACAATTCATCGCGATCGCCAGTGGTAAAGGCGGAGTGGGGAAATCCACGATTTCAGTGAATTTCGCTACTTCACTTGCTCGTTTGGGTAAAAAGGTCGGACTGGTTGATGCCGATATTTATGGATTCAGCGTACCTGATATGATGGGGATAACAAAAAGACCGGTTGTTCGCGGGGAAAAAATCATTCCTGTAGAACGCTTTGGCGTTCAAGTGATCTCAATGGGCTTTTTTGTAGAGGATAACGCTCCGATCATCTGGAGAGGACCGATGCTGGGGAAAATGCTTAACAGTTTCTTTAATGAAGTGGAATGGGGAGATTTGGACTATTTGGTCCTTGACTTACCGCCGGGTACAGGCGATGTTGCTTTGGACGTGCATACGATGCTCCCTTCATGTAAAGAAATCATCGTTACGACACCGCATCCGACTGCAGCCTTCGTTGCGGCAAGAGCAGGTGCCATGGCCATCAAGACAGAACACGAAGTCATTGGTGTCATAGAGAATATGTCATTCTTCGAAAGTAAAACGACCGGTGAAAAAGAGTATGTATTCGGAAAAGGCGGCGGCGTGAAGCTTGCAGAAGAGCTTCGTACAGAAGTTTTAGGTCAACTTCCCCTGCAACAGCCAGATTGGAACGAAGAGGACTTTGCTCCATCCATTTACGCAGCGGACCATAGACTCGGCAGGATTTACGAAGATATTGCCAAAAAGGTCATTGAAAAACTACAATGAAAAAGAAGGCTGATTCCGTTTGGAATCAGCCTCTTTTCATTCTTTTTACTTTTTCTCCTTCTCTACCGCTTTACTGGCCGCTTTATCCAATTTCTCTTGCATTTTCGCTTGAAGGAGGGGACTTTCCATGGTTTCAAGGATCAGCTCTTTATAGACCGACCGCATCTCCTTGGTTTTTAATAACTTATTCATTTCTTTTTCCATATCCGGTTCTTTCATTATTTCCATGAGCATTCCACGATACTGAGGATCAGCAGTTAAGTCCTTCAATACCTTTTTATGTTCGTCTTCTAATGCTTTAGCATAAGCGGAAGCAAATTCGGGATCATTAAATGTCTTTTTCCAAAATTCCTTCCCTTTATCTGAAGTGACAATATCTTCAATGGATTTCTTAATGTCTTCCGAATCCATAATAAGTTCAGCTTTCGTTTTATCATCAGTGATGATATCCTGGATGGCTTTTTTTCCATCATCTGTCTTCAAGATATCGACGACCATTTTCTTTGTCTCTTCATATTCCATTTTTTCTGCGCCTGCTCCATTTTGAGCACAACCGGAACAAACGAGTAAGAATGACGTGAAAAGCAAAGCAACTCCCACTCTCATACGCAGGGCCCCTTTCATCCTTCTTACTGTTAATATGGTTCCAATCGGCGATATTATTCCTTGGTGGAATAAGTGGATTTTTCCAAATTTGGTTGGTACAATTAAGGAAATGAAATAGAAATGTATGGAGGAAAACAATGAACAGCCGTAATTTAGTTAAATTGTTTTTAACAACATTGCTTATAGGTGGCGTAACGGGCGGGGTTGTAGGGTTCTTGGCTCGATGGAGTGAGTTTAAGCCTTATTTTTCTTCTTTTGATATCAGTGCCATCCTATCAACTTTTATTTGGTTATTCGGTGTTGGATTAATTTTCAGTGTCATAAGCCAAGCCGGCTTTTTTGCCTATTTAACGATACATCGTTTTGGTCTGGGGATATTTAAAAGCGCTTACTTATGGAACTCCGTTCAAGTTGTACTTATTCTTTTTGTTGTATTCGATCTTGTTTACCTGCGATATCTTAGCTTTGGTTCAGGAGAGGGGATCAGTTCCTACATCGTGTTAGCATTGGTTGTATTGGCTGCAGGGCTCATTACAGCTTATTTCAAAATGAAACAAACGAATAAACAGTCGTTCATACCGGCCTTATTTTTCATGGTCGTGGTCACCGTTTTGGAGTGGATACCTGTCCTAAGTGCCAATGATGAAAGCTGGCTTTACTTCATGCTGTTTCCGTTGCTAGTCTGCAATGCTTATCAATTATTGGTTCTGAGCAAATTGATTGAACGTTCACAAAGGGAATTGGCCAGTAAAAGAGGGAGTAAGCAAACTCCGGCAAAGGGAAAGATGAAAGCCGGAGAACTGGGTAAAGGCAGCTAACCTATTTGTAAGTCGATCCATACATAAGGAAGTCAAAACAAAAAAACTGCGTACTAAAGGCTCATGAAGACCATTAGTGCGCAGTTTTTTCAGTCAGCGGATTTCCTCACTGCTTGCTGATGAATTGGAAATCATCTCTGAAACGTTTACGAAGTTCAAATTTTTTGATCGAAGTTCACTTATTAACTCCGGTAAAGCCTTATTCGTTTGTTTTGCTGAATCTGAAGCATGTAATAAGATGATATCACCCTTCTGTGCCTTGGTGATGTTCTGAACGATCCGATCCACACCTGGATTGGTCCAATCCTTTGAATCGATGCTCCAATGGACAACTGTATATCCAAAATTCTCGCTGATCTTTAAGAGGCGTTTATCAAAGTGGCCGGTGGGAGCACGTAAAAGTTCTATATTCTTAACATTAAGTTTTTTAAATGCTTCCTGGGCTTTTGAAATATCCCGGATGATTTCTTGATCTTCCATTTCGGAATAATCCTTATAATCGTAACCAAGCATGCCGATTTCATATCCTTCTTTAACAATTTCAGCTACTATGTCCGGATGACGTTCAGCCCAAGATCCCGCGAGGAAAAAAGTGGCGGATTTAATCTTTTCTCTTTTTAATGTCTCTATTATTGGAGCGGCTTTCTCATCACCCCAGCCAATATTGAACGTGATCGAAACATTCTTTTCCCCTTTATAAACCGCTTTCGGCCCATCTTCTGTAGAAAAAACGGGGGCATGTAGAATGTTTTGTACAAAAAGAAACCAAGCGGTAAAAAGTGCCGTAAGCAAAATTAGCGAATAATATTTGATGTTCTTGGCTTGAAGCACCATGAAAAATTTCATTAATCCATCCCCTTGTCCAAAGTACTCTTGTTTCAAATTTATGCGTGAGGATTGTTGTTATGCAAAAAATCAGTTGAAAATTCATAAAATTAGTGGGAATGGGGAAAGCTGTCTGATGGAGGTGTGAACCATGCTCGGTTTATTGATTAATGACAAGGAAAAGATGGAATTGGAGTACCTTTTAAAAAGGGAGATGGATGAAATACTATTCGATTTGCAGGATGACAGAATCGATCACTTAGTCAAAAGGGCTATAAACGAGAAATATAATATTCTTTTCAGGCTGTTTAAAAGGGTGGGCACCGAGGAGGAATGCCTGATGTATATGAGGGGGAAAACGAATTTATCCAAGTGGAATCAGTCATGATATTTAAATGTGAATTATATTCAAAAAATCTATTGACTATTGGTTTATACGCTGGTATATTATAAAAGTTGCTGCAACGTAATAGCTTTTGAAAAAGAATGAAAAAAACTTTTTAAAAAAAGTTGTTGACGAAGTGGTAATAAGATGTTAAGATATTAAAGTCGCTAAGAGAGAGACGGCGAAAAAATTGCTCTTTGAAAACTGAACAAAACAAAGCGCCAACGTTAAATTTTAAGTGAGCACACACTATCAAAAAGCAAATGAGCAAGTCAAACATTTCTTCGGAGAGTTTGATCCTGGCTCAGGACGAACGCTGGCGGCGTGCCTAATACATGCAAGTCGAGCGAATCGACGGGAGCTTGCTCCCTGAGATTAGCGGCGGACGGGTGAGTAACACGTGGGCAACCTGCCTATAAGACTGGGATAACTTCGGGAAACCGGAGCTAATACCGGATACGTTCTTTTCTCGCATGAGAGAAGATGGAAAGACGGTTTACGCTGTCACTTATAGATGGGCCCGCGGCGCATTAGCTAGTTGGTGAGGTAATGGCTCACCAAGGCGACGATGCGTAGCCGACCTGAGAGGGTGATCGGCCACACTGGGACTGAGACACGGCCCAGACTCCTACGGGAGGCAGCAGTAGGGAATCTTCCGCAATGGACGAAAGTCTGACGGAGCAACGCCGCGTGAACGAAGAAGGCCTTCGGGTCGTAAAGTTCTGTTGTTAGGGAAGAACAAGTACCAGAGTAACTGCTGGTACCTTGACGGTACCTAACCAGAAAGCCACGGCTAACTACGTGCCAGCAGCCGCGGTAATACGTAGGTGGCAAGCGTTGTCCGGAATTATTGGGCGTAAAGCGCGCGCAGGTGGTTCCTTAAGTCTGATGTGAAAGCCCACGGCTCAACCGTGGAGGGTCATTGGAAACTGGGGGACTTGAGTGCAGAAGAGGAAAGTGGAATTCCAAGTGTAGCGGTGAAATGCGTAGAGATTTGGAGGAACACCAGTGGCGAAGGCGA
>NZ_CP126106.1:167500-252500 GCF_030123325.1 Peribacillus simplex
CGCGTCCAAGCAGTTAGGCCGGAAACGAGGCAAATCCCGTTTCCATTAAGGCGGAGCTGTGATGGCGAGGGAAATATAGTACCGAAGTTCCTGATTCCACGCTGCCAAGAAAAGCCTCTAGTGAGATGTAAGGTGCCCGTACCGCAAACCGACACAGGTAGGCGAGGAGAGAATCCTAAGGTGTGCGAGAGAACTCTCGTTAAGGAACTCGGCAAAATGACCCCGTAACTTCGGGAGAAGGGGTGCTTTTTAGGGTGAATAGCCCAGAAAAGCCGCAGTGAATAGGCCCAGGCGACTGTTTAGCAAAAACACAGGTCTCTGCGAAGCCGCAAGGCGAAGTATAGGGGCTGACACCTGCCCGGTGCTGGAAGGTTAAGGGGAGAGGTTAGCGCAAGCGAAGCTTTGAACCGAAGCCCCAGTAAACGGCGGCCGTAACTATAACGGTCCTAAGGTAGCGAAATTCCTTGTCGGGTAAGTTCCGACCCGCACGAAAGGTGTAACGATCTGGGCACTGTCTCAACGAGAGACTCGGTGAAATTATAGTACCTGTGAAGATGCAGGTTACCCGCGACAGGACGGAAAGACCCCGTGGAGCTTTACTGCAGCCTGATATTGAATTTTGGTACAGCTTGTACAGGATAGGTAGGAGCCTGAGAAGCCGGAGCGCCAGCTTCGGTGGAGGCGTTGGTGGGATACTACCCTGGCTGTATTGAAATTCTAACCCGCGCCCCTCATCGGGGTGGGAGACAGTGTCAGGTGGGCAGTTTGACTGGGGCGGTCGCCTCCTAAAGAGTAACGGAGGCGCCCAAAGGTTCCCTCAGAATGGTTGGAAATCATTCGTAGAGTGTAAAGGCACAAGGGAGCTTGACTGCGAGACCTACAAGTCGAGCAGGGACGAAAGTCGGGCTTAGTGATCCGGTGGTTCCGCATGGAAGGGCCATCGCTCAACGGATAAAAGCTACCCCGGGGATAACAGGCTTATCTCCCCCAAGAGTCCACATCGACGGGGAGGTTTGGCACCTCGATGTCGGCTCATCGCATCCTGGGGCTGTAGTCGGTCCCAAGGGTTGGGCTGTTCGCCCATTAAAGCGGTACGCGAGCTGGGTTCAGAACGTCGTGAGACAGTTCGGTCCCTATCCGTCGCGGGCGCAGGAAATTTGAGAGGAGCTGTCCTTAGTACGAGAGGACCGGGATGGACGCACCGCTGGTGTACCAGTTGTCTTGCCAAAGGCATAGCTGGGTAGCTACGTGCGGACGGGATAAGTGCTGAAAGCATCTAAGCATGAAGCCCCCCTCAAGATGAGATTTCCCATGGCGCAAGCTAGTAAGATCCCTGAAAGATGATCAGGTTGATAGGTCAGAGGTGGAAGCATGGTGACATGTGGAGCTGACTGATACTAATAGATCGAGGACTTAACCTACGCTTTTTAAAAAATGAAATACCTTCTTATTATCTAGTTTTGAAGGAATGAAAATTCTTCAAAAATGAATATAGTCTGGCAATGATGGCGAAGAGGTCACACCCGTACCCATTCCGAACACGGAAGTTAAGTTCTTCAGCGCCGATGGTAGTTGGGGGTTTCCCCCTGTGAGAGTAGGACGTTGCCAGGCTATTCATTTAAATCTTTAAATGGGTTTTAGGAAACATTATATTATTCCGCAGTAGCTCAGTGGTAGAGCATTCGGCTGTTAACCGAACGGTCGTAGGTTCGAGTCCTACCTGCGGAGCCATATGCTTCCATAGCTCAGTAGGTAGAGCACTTCCATGGTAAGGAAGAGGTCAGCGGTTCGAATCCGCTTGGGAGCTTCCCGATCTATCTATGAACACAAAACAGTTCGGCCCGTTGGTCAAGCGGTTAAGACACCGCCCTTTCACGGCGGTAACACGGGTTCGAATCCCGTACGGGTCACCATTTTAAATCATTAATCCGGAGGATTAGCTCAGCTGGGAGAGCATCTGCCTTACAAGCAGAGGGTCGGCGGTTCGATCCCGTCATCCTCCACCATTTCATTCTTTACTTGCCGGTGTAGCTCAACTGGTAGAGCAACTGACTTGTAATCAGTAGGTTGGGGGTTCAAGTCCTCTTGCCGGCACCATTTACAACCATATATTGCGGAGGGGTAGCGAAGTGGCTAAACGCGGCGGACTGTAAATCCGCTCCTTCGGGTTCGGCAGTTCGAATCTGCCCCCCTCCACCATTTTAATAAAATCCTGTGGATCAGTTATATATTCTCTGTATTGGGGAAATATATGATTACCACCTTTTTATTTTGTTGATTTATCATTGCATATCATATATTGGGCTATAGCCAAGCGGTAAGGCAACGGATTTTGATTCCGTCATGCGAAGGTTCGATCCCTTCTAGCCCAGCCATTTGCGGAAGTAGTTCAGTGGTAGAATACAACCTTGCCAAGGTTGGGGTCGCGGGTTCGAATCCCGTCTTCCGCTTAATAAATTTTAAATCCCTTAGGGGCCTTAGCTCAGCTGGGAGAGCGCCTGCCTTGCACGCAGGAGGTCAGCGGTTCGATCCCGCTAGGCTCCACCATCAACTACATACACCAAAACTTACGTCTTAAGCCAAAAATGGTTTAAGACTTTTTTTTTGTTTAGGCTCTTTTCGTAAAGATTGTTGTTTTAAAACGAAACGATTTAAGGTTGATTGGAGCGCAAGTGCGAGACTCCTGCGGGGGAGCGGCGGGACAGGTGAGACCCCCCAGGCGTTCACGCCGAGGAGGCTCACCGCCCGCCACGCGGAAAGCGAGCATCTGGAGGGGAAATCAACCACACCGCTTTACTTGGTAGATAGCAACAAAGTATGCGAAAACAGCCTTTGTTTAAGACATAATTGGGTAAACTAAACCCCAGAAAGATATTATTTCACACAAAACATATGTGATAGGAACGTGCATCTTTATACATGGAAATGTCGAGTTGAACCAATCGGCATATACGATATAAAATGATGGAAAGGGGGAATTGTATGTCTATTCAGAAAATTTCCGTCATCGGTTTGCCAATGGACCTTGGTCAAGCAAGGCGAGGGGTGGATATGGGACCTAGTGCCATTCGCTGCGCAGAGATCGTCGAGCGTCTTGAAAAGTTGAATATAGAAGTAGAGGATTTAGGGGATATAATTGTTGGCCGTCCTGAAAATGCAGATGAGCCTGGTACAAATCTAAAAAACTTACAGCTTGTAGCGAAGGGTAACTCCCTGTTAGCTACAAGAGTTGATGAAATAATAGAAGGAGGTTCCTTTCCGCTTGTATTGGGAGGAGACCATTCAATAGCTATAGGTACACTTGCAGGAGTCGCTAAGCACTATGAAAATGTAGGTGTGATTTGGTATGACGCACACGGGGATTTAAATACGGAAGATACTTCACCATCAGGGAATATACACGGTATGCCCCTGGCTGTCAGTATTGGGCTTGGACATCCGGACCTAATCAATATCCATGGTTTTGCTCCAAAAGTGAAACCGGAAAACATCGTTATAATTGGAGCAAGGTCATTGGATGAAGGGGAAAAAGAACTTATCCGTGAAAAAGGGATTAAAGTATTCACGATGCATGAGATCGACCGCTTGGGAATGACACGCGTCATGGAAGAATGCATTGATTATTTAAGGGAGAGAACGGATGGCGTCCACCTTTCATTGGATTTGGATGGAGTCGACCCAGCAGATGCACCCGGAGTGGGGACACCGGTGATTGGTGGTATAAGTTATCGGGAAAGTCATTTGGCCATGGAAATGCTTGCGGAATCCAACTTGATTACATCAGCTGAATTCGTTGAAGTGAATCCCGTTTTAGATGAGCGAAATAAGACGGCGATCGTGGCCGTGGCCCTAATGGGTTCGCTATTTGGTGAAAAATTACTATAACTGAAAAAAAATAAAAGAAACAGTAACCGGCTTGTAATGGGTTACTGTTTTTTATATGCTAGAAGACGTAGGTTTATTTACCAGGGTGTATGTAATAGGAACATATATATAGATAAATGGTTGCAAACGTATATCCATATTCACTTGAGGGCGCGTCTGTCTGTGAGATCTCCATTTTTAGTTAAATGGATGTATTGGATGATTAGAGAATCCAGTTTGCTGCTAACTTCAACAACTTCATTATCCACCATCGAAGAACGGGAAGCCAAAAACATCATTTTCTGTCTGTATTGTTCAATATGGTCCAAAATTTGTTCTGCAGTCATATAGAGAATCACTCCCTTGAATTTTACAATTTCTTACTATATAACCCTGTTTTTTTTTTCTTAAACATAAAATGTAAAACTTTGTTAAAATTAATGTATTAAATTTTTGAAACCTTTTAGCTTACGGTTCGTAGTAATCGTATAGCCGCATGAGCGGGGGTAATACCGGAAAATGGATGCACTCATTAAAGAGAGAATTAATCAAGTATTAAAGGGAGACCATAATGCATTTGGGGAAATTGTCGAAATATACAAGGACAAAGTGTTCCAAATATGTTTCAGGATGCTCGGTAACAGGCAAGAAGCAGAAGATTTGGCACAAGAGGCCTTTGTAAGGGCCTACGTGAATATTCGAAGTTTCAATATACAAATGAAATTTTCTACATGGTTATACCGGATTGCGACCAATCTTTGTATTGACCGGCTTCGCAAGAAAAAACCGGATTACTATTTAGATGCAGAGGTGGCAGGAACAGAGGGATTGAATATGTATTCCCAAATTGCATCGGATATGGCGAAACCCGAGGAAGAGGTTGAATCTTTAGAACTACAGGAAACCATTCAAGTGGAAATAATGAAATTGCCCGAGAAATACCGATCGGTTATCGTATTGAAGTATATTGAAGAGTTATCCCTAAAGGAAATCAGTGAAATACTCGATTTGCCGGTCGGTACGGTTAAGACGAGGATACATCGCGGTCGGGAAGCCTTGCGTAAACAACTGCGCCATTTATAAAAAGAAGGTGAGAAAAATGAACTGCCATGAGGAAATCATTGAATATATGCATGATTATTTAGATGAGGACATCAAACCGGAGCATAAAGAAGTTTTACGGGAGCACTTGCATAACTGTGCTGAATGCCGGGATTACTTTCATGAAATGAAAAAGGCGGTCGCTCTTGTACAAAGCACTTCCCATATAAAGGCCCCGGATGACTTTACAGCAAAGGTTATGGCTCAATTGCCAAAGGAAACGAAAACAACAGGTGCCAAACGTTGGTTCAAAAGCCATCCCTTCATGACAGCGGCAGCGATGTTCATCATATTGATGACAGGATCTGTTTTTTCCACTTATAATCAGGACGAACATTTTTCAGTATCAAAGCAGCCTAACTTAGTGGTCGAAGGTGAAACGGTGATTGTGCCTGAGGGTGAGACAGTCAAGGGAAATGTGGTAGTTCAAAATGGTAACATTCAAATAGATGGTGAAGTAGAGGGAGATGTGACAGTCATAAATGGGCATAAATATATGTCAAAAGCAGGGAATGTGACTGGGAGCATCCATGTTATTGACCAAGCTTTTGAGTGGATGTGGTATAAAGTAAAGGATACTGCAACCTCGCTGGTTCCTGCTAAAGAGGAGAAAAAGGAATAAGGAATGAAAGCTGGGAGGGGGCACCGTTTTTTCATTTACGGTGACCTCGCTCAGCTTTATTTTTTAAAAGGAAGGGAACCCTTTTTCATGATTCGTTTTTCCTATGTAAATTTCTCACACTAGTTTTTAGATGTATCATTTAAAAAATGGTATACTATTAAGGTTATCGTATAAAGATTGTAATTTGTATTTGGAGTAATACTGACTGGAGGAAACAACATGTCTTTAACCAACTTGACTGTTTGGGACTATGTAGTAAATTTCATTGATATTCTCCTTGTATGGTTTGTGATATATAAATTGTTAACTATTATTCGGGGCACGAAGGCTATTCAGCTGCTAAAAGGAATTTTTGTAATTGTCATTGTAAAAAGCTTAAGCAACCTGTTTGGTTTCAATACACTCGGATGGTTAATGGCACAAGTCATGAATTGGGGAGTATTGGCGATTCTCGTCATTTTTCAACCTGAACTGAGAAGGGCACTAGAACAATTAGGACGCGGGAAGCTCTTTGCAAGGGGCACCGTTCCAGAAGAGAATCAGCAAGAGCGTTTAGTCGAAGAAATCCTAAAGGCGTCCACCTATATGGCAAAAAGGCGGATCGGAGCCTTGATTACGATAGAAAAAGGTACGGAGCTAGGGGATTATGTTGAAACGGGGATACCTCTAAAATCCTATATTTCTTCAGAATTGCTCATTAATATCTTCATCCCTAATACGCCGCTCCATGATGGCGCAGTTATTTTACAAAATAACCAGGTGGCAGCTGCAGCTTGCTATTTGCCATTATCAGAGAGTCCATTCATATCAAAGGAACTTGGCACACGGCATAGGGCAGCCATAGGCATGAGTGAAGTTACGGATAGTCTTACGATTGTCGTTTCAGAAGAAACGGGAGGGATATCCGTCACTAAAAACGGGGAACTTTACCGGGATTTGAATCAAGAATCATTTAGGGCCATGCTTACAAGTGAACTGGTAGTGGAAAACATCAAATCAACTTCCTCAAGCATCTTTAACTGGAGGGGGAAAAAGAATGGATAAATTCACCAATAGCGCTTGGTTTATGAGAATCGTAGCTTTTGCCTTGGCGGCACTTTTGTTCATTTCCATTAACTTTGAGATGGAGTCGGATAAAAAATCACTTGGTTTATCGACTGCCCCTGAAATCAGTACGGAGACCATCGAAAATGTACCGGTTGAAGTGTACTATGACCGTGAGAATTTAGTGGTGAGCGGAGTGCCGGAGACGGTGGATGTTACTCTAAAGGGAGCAAAAAGCCTATTGATAAATGCGAAAAACCAAAGGGATTTTAAAGTGTATGTAGACCTTTCCGATCCTGCAATCTCAATGGGGGACAGAACTGTCACATTTAAAATAAGTGATTTGAATGAAAAATTAGTGGCGACGATCGATCCGGAATATGCGGAAGTCAACGTTCAGGAACGGGTGACGAAGGAATTCTCCGTTGAAGCCGAGTATAATAGCTCTCTACTTGAAGAGGGATATACCGCTGGTCAGCCAACAGTCAGCCCGAAAACTGTCAAAATAACGGGTGCTAAAGATGCAATTGAACAAATTTCCTATGTAAAGGCAAACCTTGAAATAAGTAAGGGGCTTAACGAAACGGTGAACGGCAAGGCAACAGTTAAAGCTCTGGATAGGGACCTGAATAAGCTGGATGTGACGATCGAGCCATCTACTGTTTCAGTTTCCTTAAAAGTGAGCATTCCTTCCAAGACGGTGTCGATAGCACCGAAGCAAACTGGCAAGGCAAAGGATGGCATTAGGATTACGAGTATAAGTGTCGACCCAAAAGAGGTCACCTTATTTGGTTCGGAAACGAGCCTTGAGAAAATAGATGTAGTAAATCTTCCTGTAAATATCTCGAAAATTGATGGTGATACAGAACTGGAACTCGATCTTGATAAACCGGAAAGTGTACAAAAAATGTCCTTGGGTAAGGCAAAGGTCAAGGTTCGTACAGAGAAAGTCGAAGTGGATGAAGAGAATGCAGAGCCAGTCGTAGAAGAGGAAGAACCAGAAACCGAACCAAAACAAGAAGAACAAGTAGTCGAAGAAGAAGCAGAAGAAGATGAACCGGCTGCCATTGAGTCTAAAACTTTCAACAATATACCAATAGTGCCTGTGGGCATGAAGGATGACCAAAATGCCGAATTGGAATCCGATGTAACAAGCATCACTTTGCTTGGTGAGGCGGATGAATTGAAGAAAATAACTAAAGACGACATTAATCTTACAGTAGATGTGAGTAATTTAGATGAAGGTACGCATGATGTGGATTTGGCGGTATCAGTGCCTGAGGGAGTGGAGTGGGAACTGGATTCTAAAACGATTTCGGTCACCATCACACCAAAAGACGAAGAGACATGACTTTTCTTTAACATCATCATTAAATTCAGTAACGATTCGAAGAAGGAGCGATAAAGATGGGTAAATATTTTGGAACAGACGGAGTCAGGGGTATAGCGAATAGCGAATTAACACCGGAGTTGGCATTTAAACTAGGCCGTTTTGGTGGCTACGTGCTTACTAGAAATACAGAAAAGCCCAAGGTGCTGATAGGGCGCGATACTCGTATTTCAGGTGAAATGCTGGAAGGTGCGCTTGTTGCCGGTCTTTTATCCATTGGGGCTGAAGTGATGCGCCTGGGTGTCATTTCGACACCGGGAGTTGCCTATTTAACAAAGGCCTTAAGTGCTGAAGCAGGTGTCATGATTTCCGCTTCTCATAATCCGGTAGCGGATAATGGCATTAAATTCTTTGGACCGGATGGGTTTAAGTTATCCGATGAACAAGAAGCGGAAATTGAAACACTATTAGATATGGAAAAGGATGAACTTCCACGCCCTGTTGGCGGAGATTTAGGCCATTTGAACGATTATTTCGAAGGAGGACAAAAGTATCTCCAGTACTTGAAACAATCAGTGGATGAAGATTTTACAGGCATTCATGTTGCTCTTGATTGTGCACATGGGGCGACCTCTGCCTTGGCCATGCATTTGTTTGCAGATCTTGATGCGGACATCTCTACGATGGGGGCATCTCCCAATGGCTTGAACATTAATGATAAGGTAGGTTCCACCCACCCTGAGGCACTTGCTGAATTCTTAAAAGAAAAAGGTGCGGATGTCGGACTTGCATTCGATGGTGACGGAGACCGCGTCATTGCGATAGATGAAAAAGGAAATATAGTGGACGGCGACCAAATCATGTATATCTGTGCGAAATACCTTAAAGAAAATAACCGTCTGAAACAGGGAACAGTGGTTTCCACGATCATGAGCAACCTTGGTTTTTATAAAGGTCTTGAAGAGCATGGCATACAAAGCGCCCAGACGGCAGTGGGGGATCGCTATGTGGTCGAGGAGATGCGAAAAGGCGGCTATAACCTTGGCGGCGAACAATCCGGACATATCATCTTCCTGGACTATAACACGACAGGCGATGGCTTATTGACGGGCTTACAGCTTGTGAACATCATGAGTGATACCCAAAAAACCTTATCAGAGCTCGCTGGCGAGATGAAGAAATATCCACAAACGCTGATCAATGTCAGAGTTACCGATAAACACGCTGTAACCGATAATGAAAAGGTACAAGAAGTCATCAAGGCAGTCGAAGAGGAAATGGACGGAAACGGTCGTATTTTAGTGAGACCATCCGGTACTGAACCGCTAGTCCGTGTTATGGCTGAAGCACCGACAGCTGAGGAATGCACTAATTATGTAGATCGCATCGTCGCAGTTGTAAGAGCGGAAATGGGAATGAACGAATAACTGATTCTATGCATAAAAGGAACGTAATTTCCTTTTATGCATATTTTTATTAAGAAGTTCTTTTTTTAGGTCTTGGTAATAAAGAATTGACCTATGTCCCTTGTTTAAGGTATGATTATCCTGATTTACAACTCATTTTCTAAAAATGGTTGTGTTAAAAAGGAGGGTAGGCAAGGAGAAACGGATTCACAAAAGCGCCTGAACTAAGTCTGGACGAGAAATGGCTTAGTTGACGAGGAGGAGGTTTATCGAATGATCGGCGGATACCTCCCGGCTGAAGTGCACAGCCGCAGTAATTCCAATCTTAAAACAGTAGGGCAACTTACTGCACAAAGGGTTGGAAATGCACAATGGGAAAAAGTGCTTTAGGGCATTTCCTTTATAAAAATATATATCAGAGATGAGGGGGCAGGGATGCCCCCGTGCATTCCTGTCCCCTCTAATCGGTTGGAGGAACAGAAATTATGTGTGGAATTGTTGGATATATTGGACTTAACGATGCAAAGGAAATTTTATTAAAAGGTCTTGAAAAACTTGAATACCGCGGTTATGACTCTTCTGGGATTGCTGTGCGCAATGAAGCAGGCGTTACAATCTTTAAGGAAAAGGGAAGAATCGCGGACTTACGCGGAGCCGTTGATGAAAATACTATGGCACATACTGGAATAGGACATACGCGCTGGGCCACCCATGGTGTGCCAAGCCGTGAAAATGCCCATCCTCACCAAAGTAATTCAGGTCGATTGACTTTAGTTCATAATGGTGTCATTGAAAACTATGCGATTCTAAAACGTGAATATTTGAAGGATGTTGCCTTTAAAAGTGAAACGGATACGGAAGTCATCGTTCAACTTATAGAGAAGTTCGTAAACGAGGGCATGGAAGTGGAAGAGGCGTTCCGTCAAACACTCACTCTTTTGGAAGGTTCATATGCCATTGCCCTATTGGATGCTGAAAATGATGAAACCATCTTAGTCGCAAAAAATAAAAGCCCGCTGCTAATCGGTGTCGGAAAAGACTTTAACGTTGTCGCTTCGGATGCAATGGCCATGTTGCAAGTCACAGATCAATTCCTTGAACTGATGGATAAGGAAATGGTTATCGTGACAAAAGAAAAGGTAACGATCAAGAACCTTTCCAACGAAGAAGTCATGCGTGCTCCGTACACTGCTGAACTTGATGCAAGTGATATTGAAAAAGGTACGTATCCGCACTATATGCTCAAAGAAGTCGACGAGCAGCCAGCTGTAATACGTAAAATCATTCAAGCATACCAAAATGAAGAAGGTAAACTTGCAATCGATTATAGCATTACTGAAGCCGTAAGTGAGGCTGACCGTATTTATATCATCGCTTGCGGAACCAGCTATCATGCAGGGTTGATTGGTAAGCAATTCATCGAAAAAATGACTGAAATTCCGGTTGAGGTCCATGTGGCATCGGAATTCACTTACAATATGCCGTTATTATCGAAAAAACCGCTATTCATCTTCATTTCACAAAGTGGTGAAACTGCAGATAGCCGTGCCGTGTTAGTGTCGATCAAAGCGCTTGGTCATAAAGCCCTGACCATCACGAACGTACCTGGCTCTACATTGTCACGTGAAGCGGATTATACGCTCTTGCTGCATGCTGGCCCTGAAATTGCCGTTGCCTCGACTAAGGCTTATACAGCTCAAGTGGCAGTCTTATCGATCTTAGCGAATGTAACTGGCCAATTCCGTAACATGGAGTATGATTTCGACCTTGTAAAAGAGCTTGGAATCGTTGCGACAGCAATGGAAGCCCTATGTGATTCGAAAGAAGAGATGGAAGACATTGCCCGTGAATACTTGTCCGTTACGAGAAACTGCTTCTTCATTGGCCGTTCTCTTGACTACTATGTTGTGCTTGAAGGGGCCCTTAAGCTGAAGGAGATTTCATACATCCAGGCGGAAGGCTTTGCTGGCGGAGAGCTTAAACATGGAACGATCGCCTTGATTGAAGAAGGAACACCTGTCATAGCCCTTGCTACGCAAGCGGGTGTCAACCTAAGCATCCGTGGTAATGTTAAGGAAGTGGTTGCCCGTGGCGCCAACCCTTGCATCATTTCCATGAAGGGGCTTGAAGAAGAGGATGACCGTTTCGTCATCCCGGAAGTGAATGAACTATTAACACCCCTTATCTCTGTTATCCCGCTGCAGCTCATTGCTTACTACGCAGCCTTGCACCGCGAATGTGACGTGGATAAACCACGTAACCTTGCGAAAAGTGTAACGGTTGAGTAAGTCGGAATGAATGCAATGTATGTTTTAGATTTAAAATGAAATCTAACTGTTTATAAAAAGTTGCGAAGCTTCACCCCTTTGGCTATGATTAGCCAAAGGGTATTTTTTTTATGTCTAAAAGAACGAGAACCTCTCAAGTTGGCAAGTGGTTTAAAGCAGGCCGAGGAATCGGTGCGCAGTGTAAATAAAGTCATTTCATACATATTGATTATGATACGGATGAGGGGAAAATGACATTATTCAAAAAAATTTCAATTTTAGGAGAGAGTGACATGGAAGTTTTTGCAGAATTTTTAGCGAAGATTGATGACCCGCAACATCGGGACCGAACGGAGGAAGTTTTGGCTTGGGTAATTAACAAATATCCAAATTTAATTCCGAAAATCGCGTGGAATCAGCCTATGTTTACCGATCATGGCACATATATCATTGGCTTTAGCGTAGCCAAACATCATTTGGCCGTGGCCCCTGAAATAGCAGGGATTAATCATTTCTCTGATGAAATTGTGCAGGCTGGCTATGATCACACCAAGCAGTTGGTGCGCATCAAGTGGGATCGTCCGCTTGATTACTCATTACTTGAGAGAATGATCGAGTTTAATATTTTGGATAAGGCTGACTGTTCAACTTTTTGGCGGAAATAAAAAAATCGGATTATTTAGAGTGAAATTAATTTTAATCAAACTTTAACTAAACCAATAGATTTTAAAAACAGCTGCCATTGCAGCTGTTTTTATCGAATCGCGAATTTCTTCATGAAATAGGAAGCAGGTTGCTAAAAGTCTTTCCCTTTGCGAGTTCACGGATATAGTCCCATCATGCATATCAATGATCTTTTTCACGATGGATAGACTAATTAAGCACGCCCATGCCAGGTCAGCTTTATAAAATAGCTCGAATATGTGAAATTGGTCTTTCTCGGAAGTGCCAATTCCATTATTGGAAATCTTTATGGATGCTGAATCATCAATCTGTTGTGAATCAATCGTGATTTTCCTCTGATGGCGGGTGAATGTAATACTATTGTGTATGAAAAGTTGTCCATACTGATATTAATGGAGTTAATTGCAATTGAAGGACATAGTCTTCCAAGGCAAGAACAGTGTTTCAGTGTAGATTACGAGTTTCTTTCTCTGTACTCCTGATTATGCCGGTGCATGATTGTACGGATTTCCTCTCTTTAAATACAAAAGCTTGAAAAAACCGATAGTTATGGTGATTTATTCAAGCGCATTCTCTCAATACAGTCTCTAAGTCTCTCAAAATCAATTCTTTTTGGAACGGAACTCCACACAAATACTTTTGCATCATATTTTTCAATAGACATATATAAGCGATCAGTGATTATTAAATCAGGATGTTCACCTTCGTTACAGAGTTGAATATGACTGGATATCCTTTTTATTTGATTAATGATATATTCGCTTGGATTTCCTTCCAGGATTGAAAAGATTTTAATCTTGATTGGATTGTTGTCCACTTTAAAATTAATTGTCCGCTTCAGTAATCCATTATACCTGCCCAATAATCTCTCCCGATGTTTCAATATTCTCGAAAGCGCCTTTTTCTTGGCAAGTTGATCATAGAAACGATTCATTAATTCCACTTGATTAGGGGAATCCTGTTCAAAAGCTATCTTATATGGATCCTCTTTAAATAGAAAGGTAGGCCCATCAAAAATCTGAGTATAGTAATGAAGGTATAATAGATTGGCAAACAAGGCACCATACTCTTCCGCGTCAATTTCCATCGAAAAGAATTCCATGAAAGTTTCCAACCAGTGTATGGTCGTTTGTACAAAAAGATTTTGGTTATGATGCTGGGCAAAATTCATGATTAAACTGATTTGGGGATTTTTTTTATCATAAAATTCAAAACAACTAATTACAGTAAAGGAAAACATCATTTCTAAAGTGATTTGCTCTTCCGTTAAAGTTGTTAACTCTTTAAATAGAGGTTCTGCCAATCTTGAAAATGATTTAAATAAATGATGATGTTTCGTGAATGATTCATAGGTGGGATCTTCTTCAATGATAAACCCCAACTTAGCTCTAGTAATGGATATGGCCAGCCAATACAACACATGCTCAGGGATGTTTTCCCTGTCTCCTTTTAGCATCCCAAGGATTTGCTCTCTGTTGACAGAGGAGAATGGCCAAACCTCGCCCCAGCATGAATTCCAATAAAACAAGTAGAAGAAATATCGAAATTGCTTTTCCGTACCATTGAAAGTCGCCATATGCTGTGTTGTATACTGTAATTTGAACTGATCTAAAAGCGGTTTAATTTTATTGATTCGTCTGTACATGGATGCATAGCTTGTATAATTCTTTTTTGAGAAGGCATGTATGTCACCAAACTTGTTATAGAATATCTGATCACACGCCTTATACGTTAAAGAATGTTCTAAATACCGCCTCTCGACCGATTTGATTGAGAAATTATCCTCTGTCTTTAAATAAAAGTTTTTATGCTCAAGTTCAATGATTTCTGCTTCTGGTCCAATTTCTTTCAAGTCATGTTTTAGTTCGTCAATAAATTTTAGGATTGTCCTATCCGATGCATTTAAGCTTTTTGCGATATCAGAAATGGAACAAAATTGATTTATTGAATGCAAGTAGATTAAAATCCGTACTTTTTGATAAACTGAACGATCTAAAAATTTATACATCCAATCACTTCCCCTCACTCTAAAACGTTATAAAAACTCCAATCACCTTTTGTAATTCTTATTACCCAATCCTTTTATACTAGAAACATCATCTTCTACAATGGCAAAATTATATAATTTTATCAATGAAACTACCTTCCATTCTTTTCATTCTTTTCATTCTTTTCATTTCTTGCCACAAAAATGGAAACATCCCACTTTTTAATGACATTAAAACCATATAAAAAGCAATGAACCCTTATCTAATTTATAAGTTTTTTTAATGTTTTTCGAAAATACGAAATGAGATTATGGTACATGGTGCAATACTTGAACTTGCATATTTAGGGAATCAGTCCTCCAGATCAAAGATCATGTACTGCACAATCATGCCTTTTAATCGGTTCCAATGGCTAATAGAGAAATAAAGTGCCGTACCTGATTAATGGTATCGGGATAAAAATGGTGAGTATCGTAATGTGATGGCTTAAAAAGTGAATATTGTGCTGTAGGAAGAACGGAGCATGAACTTGAAAGGTACTCCGCCCATGGTAAGCGGTATCTTTTTTACTTGCTTGACACAGAGTTCATATATGTACTTAACAATAACCAAATTTGAAAAAATCCGATTATTCATTCGAATATTAACGAGTGAATAGTTGGCATTTTTCGAAAAATGCTTAATTAAGGTACTAAATATGAACACTTCATTCTCTTGTATATCGCGATGAACTGTAATTATTATGGGTTGTAGAAACCCTGCGGCATCATGAAAAATTTCTATAGGATTAGAGGTGAAAAATAATGGGAAGCCAAACAAACGGAAAGAAGGTAGAACCAGGACTTATTCTTAACAAGGGTCGGTAGTGGATTTTAATAACCGGCAAATCTCAGGTTTTTCCGCGATAGTCTTTTAGGACCATCTTATTTTTCAATCTAAATGGCATCATTTTTATGGCAATGTAAGAAAGCCCACCAAATGATTGAAGGAGGGTGGAATGGTGAAAAAATCAATTATATATATAAGCATATTAATAGTTTTACTTGGAACAAATTTATCAAATGTACATGCCGAATCAAGCAGTTCATATGGTTCTGACTCAAATGTAGGGTTTTATGGAGAATATATTCATAAAAAAGATTCTGACAGTAATAAATCCCCCGAATCAGGTGTATCTGGAAATGAATCAAATGAAAATGGGGCATCAAATGATGCAGGGCTTGAAAAATTACCCCAAACGGGTGATCAATCGAGCACTCAAAATATGTTTTTGGGAGCTCTAGTAATTTTGTTAGCTTTCTTTCTTTTACAAAGAAAGTCATTAAGAGTCATAGATAAATAAAAGTCATGGAGGGAAATACATTGAAAAAACGGTTAAAAGTACTTACAGGCTCGGCTTTAGCAACATCACTAATTTTAGGCGGTTCAATTTCGGCATTTGCGGCAGATGGAGGGGAGTATAATTCCTCTAGTACAGTGAAGTTCAAACCGTATACAGGAATCACGAAGCCGGTTGACCCGAATGATCCAGATAAAGAGGTGAAACCTGAAAATCCGGATGGTACAGATCCAAATCCAGGAACGAATGGTCCATTAAGTATCGACTTCGCTTCAAGTTTAGACTTTGGCGAAAATGAAATTTCAAACGTGGATCAAGTATATTATGCAGCGCCCCAGAAAGTTAACGTCACAGATGATCTAGGTGCAGTCACTCAAGAAAATAGAGCCAATTATGTTCAGATTTCGGATAATCGCGGGAGCAATGCAGGCTGGACTTTAAAAGTGAAACAGGAAGGCCAATTTGAAAACGATGCTACACTGAACCCTGTTCTGACAGGAGCTGAAATAAAATTCACTGATGGTGTGCCAGTAACAAATATGGAAAATGTAACTGCGCCTACCGTTTCCGATATGACCTTAGATCCCTCAGGAGCCGAATCATTAGTGATGACAGCGGCTGAGAATACTGGTGCAGGAAAATGGCTTGATGTTTTTGGGACAGTGGAAAATGTGGACGGTGAGGCTAAAAATACTGCGATTACATTATCCGTACCTGGGAGCACTCCAAAGGATGCAGTCGAATACAGTACAAAACTAACATGGGTTTTAACGGATTCACCGGCAAATAACTAAACTAATAAAAGGGGGAGTTCACTATGAAAATTGCAAAATATCTTGTTGCTTCAACGTTATTGGTCACAGGTTTCGGAATCGCAGGACAAGGAGCCTCAGCAGAAGGCGGAGAATATGAATCTGGCGGTACCATTACATTTGCGCCATATACAGGTATCACACCTCCAGTTGACCCAGAAAATCCAGGTGAAGAGGCTAACCCGGAACCTACCCCAAATCCAGGGACAAGTGGTCCATTAAGCATTGATTTCGCTTCATCATTTGATTTTGGCACTCAGGAAATCACAACACAAGACATGGTTTATAATTCTGCTGCACAAAAAGTCAATATTACGGATGATCAAGGAGGGACCACGCAGGAGTTAAGGCCTAATTATGTACAAGTCAGTGATAATAGAGGTACTGAAACAGGCTGGACACTACAAGTACGACAAGATGCACAGTTCGAAACCACTGATAATGATGTATTGGATGGTGCAGCCATAAAAATCTTGAATAATAATGTAAACACATCTTCGACTTCTCCAGTACCAAGTACAGTCCCTGCTGAAATCGACTTAGTACCAGGGACACCATCAATAGTGGTGGCAGCAAAAGATGCTGAAGGTGCCGGTACTTACGTTTCTCGTTTTGGTAAAGCAGATGATGGCAACATGGATAAAAGTGTTCAATTATCAGTTCCAGGCAGTACGACAAAATATGCAAAAGAGTATAATACGACACTTACCTGGATTCTGACTGACACACCGGCAAATTAAAGTGACCGTGGTGCATTCATAGAGAAGATGATACATCGTATGAATTAAATACGGTGTATCACTATTTTATGACTTGTAGAATATTTCACTAGATTAAACTGGAATATTATTGAGCGGAAGATCATGAACAACACTTTTTCAATGGGAATAGAGGTGGAAACATAGGTATGAGAAAAGGACGTCTAACATATAAACGGAGATCCAGAAGGGCTTTAAAGGATTATTCATATATAGGGATATGGGGCATCATATTGGTTATTATGCTGCAGCAAATGAATATAAATGGTTTTTTCAATCTTGAATCCGCAGCCGCCGCAGCTACTGTAAGGCTATCATCGGAACAAAGTACTGTAAGTCTAGGTGATCAAATAAGGCTAGAGGTGAACTCGACCATAGAAGAAGCTGGAATTATTTCAGTAAAGGTTCCTGAAGGGTTGGCATATGACCAAGATGCTACAAGGCAATCATTACAAAATAATGGTAGTCCACCTATGGTGGATTATGAATCTGCTAAAAAAGAAATCACTATAGCGTATAGTGAACAACAAATAGGTGAAAATGAAGTTCATTTATTCTTTCAGGCCCAAAATGCCGGAAACTTTGTGGTAGTTGCGACATCTGATGGGAAGCAATCAAATGAGATCAGCATAGATATAGAGGCCATGGAAAAGGATGTACCAGATATAGAGGGGGGAACGATAAAAGAAGATGAGGCAAAGGCTGATGATCAAGAAATAAAGGAAGAGCCTGAAGAATCCAGTCAAGTTGTTGGAGAAAAGGAAGAACCTGAAGAATCCAGCCAAGTCGAGGAAGAAAAGGAAGAGCCTGAAGAGCCCAGTCAAGTTGTGGGAGAAAACGAAAAAACGGATGGTGAAAATGTAGATGCCGATCAAGAGGATGCATCAATTGATCAGAGTGATCAAGAGAAGGAACAGGATAATGAAGCTATAGCTAAAGAGGAAGAAGATCTTCCAGAAGTGGATCCTTCCAATAGTGTTGAAGGCAATATCATGGCTGCTGCTTTATCCGCTGACGAAAAAGACGTTGATAGTTGGGATACTTTTGTAGCTGCGGTGAAAAACACTTCCATATCTAAAATAAATTTAACTAAAGATATTGAAAATCCAAGTGCTCTTGGAGATACTCAAGGATTATCGACTTACCAGGTAACCAGAGACTTGGAGATTAACGGAAATGGACATAGGCTTTCCTTTAGAGACTCATCCATTTATTTAGGGAATCCAACCAATGGTATGGGTAACTTCCATATGCACGATATCGTATTGGCACAATCCTATTTAAGTGGACATTCAGAAGATATAGTCGGCTCAAGGCTTTATGACTCATACACAGGAAAATGGAAATACCGATTTGGAAATATTACTACAGAGCCCTCCGTACAAAGACTAGCTAGGGCTAAATATGCCGAAGTAACGGTTTATGGAGAAATGAATATTGATACACGCGCCGAAAATTTCTATCTGGGCAGCTTCAAAATGGAAAATGGCACGAAGTACATCGGGAATGTAAATTTTTATAATTTTTCGACATTTTATTACGAGTCCGCTGCAAGATCAGGGGATACTGGGGAATCCAGGGAATTTACAATCGGTGATGAAAGTATTGTTCGGCTAACTCAGTCTCAAAAATTAGGGACAACCTATCCCGCAGTCTATCTGTATTACAAAGATATCACGGTAGGGGAAAACGCTAAGCTAGATATCAACATGCCCGGAAATGCTGTTAGATTCAATTATGGAGATGGTTCATTTACTGTAAAAGGCGGTGCTTACGTTAATTTAACAAGCAAGCAAACTTCTGGATCTGTTGTTGAATATTATTCAAGCAATAATTCTTTCCATGTTGCTCCAGATGCAGAATTATATGTTATTGGGAATAGTAAAGATCCATTAATTAATTTAGGACCTCTTACCAGCCATAGGGGAAATAGCTTCACATTGGATAATCCGAAACAATATGATTTGCGGAATATAGGAAATAATACCGCGGTTGGTTTGGGAGCAAATACCTCTGCAACAGGATATGCGAATACTTTTGAAATCAATGAATCCGATATCGATTTATGGAAAACTGGCAGTAACGTTTTGGGGCCATCCGACTTCTCATATGCGGCAGTCGAAAACTTTACTGCTACCGGCCGTCATTCTACTACTGCCGGCCGTCAAACGGTAGTCTCCTCTGAACCGGCATTACAATCCGGGTTCAATACAACGTACTATAGGCGAATTGCGGGAATGAATACAAAACCTATATTAGAGTTTGAACCAGTGACAGATGCTGATTTAACCATTAAGGCAAGGGTGAAAATCGGGGAAACACCTGATAATGATGGCCTGGATGAGAACGGTGCCGTTCATTATATGGATGTATATGCTTCCGAGAATCAGGCCAGTGTTGATATCACTGATACACATGGTATAGTTCATCGGGATTTAAAAACGGATGCAAATGGCTATGTGCAGTATATGGATTCGATTTTTAATGTCGGCGGCCAAAAGATGTCTGGAGTATCAACAAGAGGGCCTTGGGTACAAGTTGGACAATCCGAAACGACAGTATTTGATGTAACCCCCCCAACACCGGCAGAGGTATCACTTCTAGAGATTGAAGAAGGAACATATCAGATAACTGGAACTGCTGATGAGGTGGGAGCAACTGTCCTTGTTGAAGTGGATGGGGATTCGTTAAAGGATGCTGAAGGGAATCTAATTAAAACGGCAGTAGCGGAAAATGGAACATGGACCATTGATTTACCAACACCATTGGCCGTAGGCCAAACTGTACAAATATTACTGAATGATAATACCGGTGAAATTACAGGGTTATCCGATGTTCCAATAACGAACAATATTATGGGGAATGTAAACCCGACTGTATCCATTGAATACCATGATGCCATTTTTAAAGCAGGTCCATTATTTACAGTGGCGGAATACTCAGGAAGTTTAACATTGCTTGCCCCTGACTCTTTATCATTTGGTAGTGATGTTCAAATATCTCCACAATCTAAACGGTATCAAATTGAATCGATGAATCAGAAACTTGGTGTACAGGATGATCGGAAACATAAATCCACTTGGAAGCTGAAAGCAGCCTTAGTGGATGAACTTTACAACTCTGCTTATGATAGTACGTTAACTCTGGTTTATTCAAATAATGGTAGTGACACAGTTCTTTCAAATACAGGATCGCTAATTTATGAACATCTTAGTACCGATGATGAACCACTATTTATAAATGACTTATGGTACGGAGACACAAAAAATGGCTTGTTTGTCGAGGCGAAGGCTGGAGAAGCTAGGGTCGGGGAATATGAGGCAAAGATTAAATGGTCATTGGAAGATACTCCAGCAAATGAGTGAAAATGGATGAAGATAGTCAAAGAACCTTATCAAATTAACCTTAATAGATCTTGATATTTTAATAATACTGCTAACAGGTGCCCCTGCAAATGGTATAACAAGTTGGTGTTTGTATAATAAATGAAGATGATACATTGTAAAGTAAGCCGCATCAACTTGGAGGTGCTGTCATATGAAAAAGAAATCCATTTTCATTTTATTACTAGTAAGTTGCCTATCTATCATTTTCACTTTTACTATCCTTAAGGCTTCGGCTGCGGAATTCAATTTTGCCGTGGAGACAGTCATCCCAAAAAATCAAGTGGATAAAAAAAAGACATATTTTGATTTGATGATGAAGCCAGGACAAAAACAAGTGCTGGAAATCAACTTGCGTAATGATACAGAGAATGATGTTAAAATAAATCCTCTTATCCATAGTGCAACGACAAACCTTAATGGTGTAGTTGAATATGGAGAGAATGATATAGAATCGGATTCGACTTTGCTGTACAAGATGGAAGACATAGTGAAGACGGAAGAGGAAATTATCATTCCAGCTAAAGGAAACTACAAATTAAAAATGGATGTAGTGATGCCAAAAGAAGATTTTGATGGTGTATTAGCTGGTGGCATAATCCTTCAGGAGAAAACTGAAGGTACCGGTGATAAAGAGAACGGGAATAATAAAGGTTTGTCCATTGAAAACGAGTTTGCCTATGTCGTCGCCATTTTATTAAGGGAAAATGAAAATGAAATCAAACCGGAAATTCAATTGAATGATGTGTTCCCAGATCAAATAAATGCAAGAAACGTAATCAATGCTAATATCCAAAATATCATGCCCATGTATATGAATCAAATGACCGTGAAAGCGAAAGTGACCAAAAAGGGAGATAGCCAAGTCTTGTACGAGTCTAATAAAGAGGGCATGCAGATGGCCCCAAACTCTAATTTTGATTATCCGATCTCACTGCATGGTGAAAGGCTTCAGGCCGGTGAATATACATTGGAAATGACCGCTGCCTCCATGGGAGAAGAATGGCATTGGAAACGTAATTTTAAGATTGATGGGGGTCTAGCAAAGAAGCTTAATGATAGTGATGTGACCATTCAAAAGGATTATACGTGGCTTTATGTAATAATAGGGAGCATCGTCATATTATTAGCCTTAATATTATGTGTTATTTTTATGCGAAGAAAGAAAAAAGAGAATGATGAGAATAAAGAACAAATAGTAGAAGAATAGATCGAATGATGTTATATGATTCCATATTTGAGATGCTAAAAAAAAAGAAAGTTATAATATGTGATGTTTTAACAATCATTTCATTCTTTTTTCTTTTATTAATAGGATTTTTGTTGGTTCTTTCACCTTGGGTACAAGAAGCGATGATCAAAAAGGAAATCACAAAGTACAATATAGTTAGTTTTTCTGAAGAGGAAATCCAAGATAATATTGATCATAAAAAGCCTTTTCCTGAGAATGCGAGTATAGAAGCTCCTGATTTTCTAAAGGTATTAGCGAATATTTCTTCAGTGAAACGAGAAGACGTGATAGGTGCAATAGTAATTGAGGGTGAAACCGTATCTTTACCGATCTTACATGGTACGAATACACAAAATTTACTTGTAGGTGCCACGACAGTTAAAAACGGTCAAGTAATGGGTAAAGGAAATTATGTGCTGGCTGGGCATCATATGAGAGATGACCGCCTGTTGTTTGGGCCTTTATTAAAGATTGAAAAAGGCGCATATATCCATATATCGGATAAACGGAAAATATTCACCTATAAAGTGAAAGAAAAGAAGATTGTCCATGAGACGGACGTTAGTGTTCTTGCAGATACACGAAGTCCTGAACTTACTCTGATCACTTGTGATGTTACGGGGATCGATACGGACAAACGTGTCATCGTTAAAGCGGAATTAGTAGATACGAATGATAATTCCAATCAGGCTGAATTCGAGGGAAAGTATGGATACGGAATGGGTACAGAGCCGACTTTGCATTCAAATGTCACTTATTTCCTTTGGGTTTTATTAGTGGTAGGCTTACCGTGTGTTCTGATGTTCATCATGTTAATCATAAAGAGACGAAAAGATGAGGTGAGATA
This sequence comes from Peribacillus simplex, assembly GCF_030123325.1. Lineage (NCBI taxonomy): Bacteria > Bacillati > Bacillota > Bacilli > Caryophanales > Bacillaceae > Peribacillus > Peribacillus simplex. The sequence continues at coordinate 190,177 of NZ_CP126106.1, forward strand.
GTGATATCTCGCCTTTTTCCTTTGTTCACAAATAATCTTCAAGCTAGCATATTTAAATTTCACTTTTCAATATGAATATAATAATAAATGCCTATATAAGCTAAATACTTACCGCTTTTAACCGATTAAATATGGAGATACAAAAAACAGTATAAGTTTGGTGGAAAAAATGATTATTTTGAATGAGTCCATTGTGTCGCCAATTCTTCTAAAGGTGTTGGAGGAACAGCAAATTCCAGTGCTGGAACAGGGGCAATGGGGAGACACATTAACATCAGAAAAGCTAAACATTCAAAAGGATACTGAATTTTTCAAGTCCATGGAAATGGACAAAAGAATTCTTACAAACTCTGAAAATGGCATAACATTGTTAGGTCATTTCCAACCGAATAGTAATGAATACATATGGTCAAAGCTATTGAAGGATAAGAATCAGGTGCGAAATTTGACGAAATTTTTATATCCTGATTTCTATTTCCAAGATATCGATTTATCCATAATAAGTGACCTGGATAAAAATCAAATACCGTTTCTTTTTAGAAGAAATGGTAGAAAAGTTCATTACCGAAAAATAAATAATCGATGTGAACATTTACAAAAATCTCTTTAACTTTGTTTACGGGAGGTTTTTGTTTGGATGGATGCGTGTGGGAGGTCATGAATCCATTACCTGAAATAGATAGAGCTCATTGGTTAATGCTTGGTTTTAAATGAATTTAGAGAGTATTAAAAATTGCTGGAAAAAAGTTTCCCCAAACTATTTGCAATCGCTACCATTTAATGTTATGCTTAGTCTTAATTATTTTTGTTCGGTACTAAGGATACTAAAAGTACTACTTTTCGTTTTCGATGATGACTTAGAGCAAGGATAGTAATACATTGTGCTTAGATGCACTAGGAGGCAACAACAATGGAACAAGGTAAAGTAAAATGGTTTAACGCAGAAAAAGGTTTTGGATTCATCGAACGCGAAAACGGAGACGACGTATTCGTACATTTCTCAGCTATCCAAAGCGAAGGTTTCAAATCTTTAGACGAAGGTCAAGAAGTTACTTTTGAAGTAGAACAAGGTCAACGCGGACCTCAAGCTTCTAACGTTCAAAAAGCATAATTTCAATAACAAAAAAAGACGGATCCTAATTATAGGGTCCGTCTTTTTTTGTTATGTGAAAATACATAACAAAAAACCCTGCCCAACGATGGGCAGGGTAAATGGTACAAGTAAAGTAAAACGCTTAAAAAGGTTTGCCTAAGTATATCACAGTTTTTCTAAAAAATACTAAATTAAATATATTATACTTATCAAGGCATCGATAGGAAATTACTGAAATCGTTGGATTGAAGGAACGTGAAGGAATTTATGTCCCTTCTTTTTTTTCGCCTGAAGTATGGAAGTTTCGGTTCAGGAGATTCATGGAGTCCCTGGAAAGAGGACAGCCTGCCCTTTGTGTTCAGCAAAATTCCAGGGGAACGACTGCGAAGGGAAACAAAAAACGATGGCCCACATATAAAGACATATAGGCACTTTCACTAAGCCGCTGTGAGGAAGGAGAAAAGATTCTTGTACATTCAAATATAGATTTGAATATTCAGGGAATTGTGTTATATTATAATCAAACGCAGATTTGAATGAGAGGTGTGAGAAGATGGCGGAACTGAAAGATATCTGTGATGTCCACCTGCATGATGAAGTGAAGGTTAATCGCATTCACGAGGAAATGAACCAGGTGAATATATCCAGCATGTCGAAGCTGTTTAAAGTTATCGGAGATGAAAATAGGGCGAAGATAGCTTATGCGCTCTGTAAGGACGAGGAATTGTGTGTGTGCGACCTGGCCCATATCATTGGTGCTTCGATGGCTACAACGTCACATCATCTTCGTACCCTTTATAAACACGCAATCGTAAAATACCGAAAAGAAGGAAAGTTGGCTTTTTATTCTTTGGATGATCACCATATAAAGCAATTAATCCTCATTGCATTAGAACATCAGCAGGAGGTAAGGATCGATGGCTGAGTCCCCATTAAAAATCTATCGTATCCAAGGTCTATCCTGCACGAATTGTGCGGCTAAATTTGAGAACAATGTCCGTGAACTAGAGGGTGTGGAGGATGCTAAAATCAACTTTGGTGCCTCGAAGATTTCTGTACAGGGCAGTGCGACTATCGAAGAGATCGAAAAGGCGGGTGCTTTTGATAACCTGAGAATCCGCGGTGAACAGGAACAGGTAAAGCAAAAGGAACCATTTTGGAAGCAAAAAGAAAATATAAAAGTGGTGTTCTCGGTTATCCTTTTGCTGATCAGCTGGACATTGGATAATCGATATGCTGATGGAAGCATCATGCCGGTGATCGGTTATGCGGCTGCAATCATAGTTGGGGGATATTCATTATTTGTCAATGGATTGAAGAATCTTGTCAGGCTTCGCTTTGATATGCACACCCTTATGACGGTTGCCATCATCGGGGCGGCCGTGCTTGGTGAATGGGGCGAAGGGGCGACTGTCGTCATCCTCTTTGCGATAAGTGAAGCACTGGAAAAATATTCGATGGATAAAGCCCGTAATTCTATAGAATCATTAATGAACATCGCACCTAAAGAAGCCTTGATCCGTAGGGGGCATCACGAAATGATGGTTGCTGTTGATGAGATTGAAGTGGGCGACATCATGATCGTTAAACCGGGTCAAAAGCTTGCCATGGATGGCAGGATCATGAAAGGGGCCTCGACACTTAATCAAGCAGCCATTACTGGGGAATCCGAGCCGGTTTTTAAAACGGTTGAGGGTGAAGTGTTTGCCGGAACCTTAAATGGTGAAGGGTTGCTCGAAGTGGAGGTCACGAAGCGAGTCGAGGATACGACTATTGCAAAAATCATCCACCTTGTTGAAGAAGCACAGGCCGAAAAAGCTCCTTCCCAAGCCTTTGTGGATAAATTCGCAAAATTCTATACGCCGGCCATTATGCTAATTGCCTTGGCCATTGCCGTGTTACCACCGATTGTGATGAACGGGGATTGGAGTGAATGGATTTACCGGGGGTTGGCTGTACTTGTTGTCGGTTGTCCTTGTGCTTTGGTCATTTCTACACCCATTGCCATCGTGACAGCTATCGGAAATGCTGCGAAACATGGTGTGCTGATTAAAGGCGGGGTCCATTTGGAGGAAGCGGGGGCCTTAAAGGCGATTGCGTTTGACAAAACGGGTACTTTAACAAAGGGCGTACCTGAAGTGACTGATTTCACAGTGTTAGCTGATGAGTTGAATGAACAGGACGTGTTGGCTATCGCGGCTGCTTTAGAAAGCAGGTCACAGCACCCCCTTGCCACGGCCATTCTTCAAAAGGCGGAAAACCACGATGCGGACTATCATTCTTTATTGGTAGAGGATTTTACTGCGATCACCGGTAAAGGTATAAAGGGGAAAATCAATCAAACAATCTATTACATTGGTAAACCAAACCTTTTTGAAGAAGAGGCAGGTTTAGTTTTCTCTGATGATGCGCTTAAATTAATCAGCGGCTATCAAAATACAGGGAAAACGGTGATGGTGCTTGGCGATCAAGTGAAGATCCTGGCACTCATCGCGGTGTCTGATGAAATAAGGGAAAGCAGTAAGGAAGCAATTCGGAAACTGCATGCATTGGGCATTGAAAAAACGATCATGCTGACCGGGGATAATATCGGAACAGCTAAAGCTATTGGAGCGGCAGCTGGCGTTCATGAGATCGAGGCGGAGCTATTGCCACAAGATAAATTGACAATCATCAAACGATGGAAACAAAAATATGATCGAGTGGCCATGGTAGGCGATGGTGTCAATGATGCCCCGGCCTTGGCAGCTTCCACGGTAGGAATCGCAATGGGCGGGGCGGGTACAGATACGGCCCTTGAAACAGCCGATATTGCCTTAATGGGTGATGACTTATCGAAGCTGCCTTATACAATCCGCTTAAGCCGCAAAACATTAAAAATCATTAAGCAGAATATCACGTTTTCATTGGTGATTAAAATCCTGGCCTTATTATTGATAGCGCCGGGCTGGTTAACACTTTGGATGGCGATTTTTGCCGACATGGGTGCGACGTTATTGGTTACATTGAATAGTCTTAGGTTATTGAGGATAAAAGAATAGAATATTATGGGCTCCCTGGTGCATCTTAAGGTGCATCAGGGAGCTCTTATTTATGAGTTTTCCAATTGTTTCATGTGAAACTTTGAAAAAAGTGATCGGTCCCGTTATTTTTTGTTGAATTTTCTTTTATAGTAAAGGGAAATCCGATAAACTTGGGCAGCAATCGTAATGCATATAATGTCTGGTATGCTACAATGTGGCTGGCTTTTAGGCAGTATGATAGGTTTGTTTAAGCATAATATAGGGAGTAAGGTATGTACGGAAGGGATTTGAAATGATGGAATTACAGCAGAGGGCAATCTTGGTTGGAGTTAATCTCAACGGTCAAAAGGATTTTGAGTATTCCATGGAGGAATTGGCCAATTTAACGGAAGCATGTGAGGTAGAGGTTGCAGGGACCATCACACAAAATTTGCATCGGGTGAACTCATCACATTTTATCGGCACCGGGAAGATCGAGGAAGTAAAAAATCTCTTTGAGCATAAAGAAGCTAATGTCGTCATTTTTAATGATCAGCTCTCCCCTTCGCAACTTCGTAATCTGGAGAGGGACATGGATTGCAAGGTGATCGACCGGACAATCTTAATTCTGGACATCTTCGCGCATCGGGCGAAAACGAAGGAAGCTCAGCTTCAGGTAGAAGTGGCAAAGCTTCAGTATATGCTCCCGCGTCTCGTTGGTTTGAGGGAGTCATTAGGCCGTCAGAGTGGCGGGGTCGGTACAAACAAAGGTGCAGGTGAAAAGCAGTTGGAGCTTGACCGCAGGAGAATCGAGGAAAATATAAGTGTTTTGAATAAAGAACTGGAAGACCTTGTTGCACACCGGCAAACGCAGAGGAAACAGCGGAAAAAGAATGCCATCCCTGTTGTATCCTTAGTCGGTTATACCAATGCAGGAAAATCTTCGATCATGAATGCTCTGATTGAGATGTTCCACCCAACGACCGAGAAGCAGGTGTTTGAGAAGGATATGCTGTTCGCTACGCTTGAGACATCCGTCCGAAACATCCCGCTGCCGGATAAAAAGGAATTTTTATTGACGGATACAGTGGGGTTTGTGTCTAAATTGCCCCATCATCTCGTGAAAGCATTCCGCTCCACATTGGAAGAAGTGGTAGAAGCGGACCTGTTGATCCATGTTGTCGATTTTTCCAATCCTAATCATGAGCAGCAAATAGAGATAACGGATAAGACTTTAAATGAGATAGGCATTAAAGGGATTCCAACGATTTTTGCTTATAATAAAGCGGACCTTACCGATTTGGATATCCCCCAGGTGAATCGTGGTTCTGTGTATATGTCAGCGAAAAACAAAGTTGGCATCGAGGAATTGATAGATCAAATTCGCAAGCATATTTTTGTCGACTATATTCACTGTGAAATGCTGATTCCATTTAATCAAGGACAGCTGGTTTCTTATTTCAATGAAAATGGTCACATAACGGAAACAGAATATGAAGCAATCGGATATCGAATAAAGCTTGAGTGCAAGAAAACGGATTATGAGAAATATAAACGATACGTTATTCATCCGGAATGAACCTGCCTGTTGATAAAATGTTAACGGTTTGTTGATAAGTGGAAAAGTCGATTCATTAATGTGGATAACTTTTGGTGGAATGCTTCTGTTCTGCAAAAACAAAGAGAATAACGCCATATAATATGTGAATAAGTTGTGGATAAAAGTGAAAAGACCCAGGAAACCAATATTTGAGTTTCCGGTCTTTTTTTTATGTGGACAAAGTGTTGATAATTAGGCCTTCAGAAAAAATCATCCAAGGAATATCAATAAGTAGGATGAAAAGTACGTTTGAATGTAGAAAAATGACGATGTTTATCACTTATTGTTAGGAAATATAACATGATTATTACATATTGCATATCTAGCATCTGGAAATACTTTACACTTTGTATAATGTAACTTACTTTTTAACATTATAAAATAAAGAATACTCAATTCTCTGATTTATCATCAGGATTTGAGTTTTTAAGATTAGTAGGGGGGGCTTTTTGTGTTAGAAGGAAGCAGGGACCGAGGCGTGACCAGTGAGAGAATGATAGAAAATAATAAACAAAACGAGAGAATTTTGGCTGGGAAATCGCCATGACTGCTAGTTGAATACATTGATGAAAACCATGTTGGCAATGCTTTCAATCGTTTAAATATGAGGACAGTGGAAAGAAATCAATTCCTCCCTTTTTATTTTTCAAAAATAAATGTTTGGAAGGAGAAATAGTGGATGAGTATGACGAGCCCGTTAAAAGGTGATCTGGAGATTAACTTTCAGGAAGCGGAGAGGGGTTTATCCCCAAGGGAAGCTTTGGAAGAATCGAATCGATGTTTATACTGCTATGATGCCCCATGCATCCAAGCCTGTCCGACCGGAATAGATATTCCAGGTTTTATTAAGAAGATAGCTTCAGGTAATTTTAAAGGGTCGGCCAAGACGATCATGACAGCCAATCCTGTCGGTGCCAGCTGTGCGCGGGTATGTCCGACTGAAGAGTTATGTGAGGGGGCATGTGTCCTGAACCATTCTACAAAGCCAATCATGATTGGCAATCTCCAGCGTTATTCCACAGATTGGGCCATCCAAAATAAACAAGCCCTATTCAAGGCCGGGAAGAAGAATGGCAAAAAAGTTGCCATTGTAGGAAGCGGTCCGGCGGGTTTGTCTGCAGCAAGGGAGTTAGCCTTGCTTGGCTACAGTGTAACCATTTTCGAAGCTGAAAAGAATCCAGGCGGATTAAATGCTTACGGAATTGTATCGTTCCGTTTACCTCAAAGCATTTCTTATTGGGAAGTTGAACAAGTAAAGAGTTTGGATGTTGATATTAAAACGAATACAAGGGTCGGAGTGGACGTTTCCGCAAATCAGCTGACTGCCGACTATGATGCGGTCATTTTAGCGATCGGCATGTCCGATGTTCCTAAGCTTGGAATTGAAGGGGAGGATTTGGCTGACGTTTATGATGCAATCGATTTCGTGAAAGCGACGAAAACAGGGGCAATCACTGATAAATTCATTGGGAAGAAGATGGCGGTTATTGGGGCTGGAAACACGGCGATCGATGCCGCGACCTGTTCTGTACGCCTGGGCGCCGAACAGGTGAGCATTATTTATCGTCGTACCCAAAAGGAAATGACAGCCTATGATTTTGAATATGAGTTTGCCAAACAAGAAGGTGTCGGGTTTCACTGGCTGACTGCCCCTTCCAGGATACTCTCGGATGAAAGCGGACAAGTTACGGGCATCGAGTGCGTGAAGATGGTGCTTAGCGCGGCGGGGGAAGATGGCCGGCGCCGTCCAGTCCAAATTTCCGGATCAGAGTTCGTCATACCGGTCGATGGGGTCATACGTGCTATAGGCCAATCCAGGTATGTAGGGTTGATTGAACAGTTCGGCATCCAACATGATGATGGTGTCGTAACATTGGAGGGTGATTCCTATAGGACATCGAATGAAAAGATTTTTGCGTGCGGTGACGTGATCTTCGGTAAAGGCCAAGGTGAGGCAATGGTTGTTTCAGCTGCCCAGCAAGGGAAGAAGACAGCCTATGAAATTGACTCGATTTTGATGGGTGAAGCGGTGGATATTGCTTAATAACTATGAAAATTAGGAGGCTTATCATGGCTGATTTATCAATTGATCTTGCAGGTATTAAATCCCCCAATCCTTTTTGGCTTGCTTCTGCACCACCTACTAATTCGGGTTATCAAGTCCAGCGCGCATTTGAAGCTGGCTGGGGTGGAGCTGTTTGGAAGACATTGGGTGAACCCATCCTGAATGTCTCATCACGTTTTGCAGCGGTCGGCTTTAATGGACAGAGAGTTGCCGGGTTCAACAATATAGAATTGATTACGGATCGTCCACTTGAAGTGAATCTGAAAGAAATATATGAAACGAAGAAGAGGTTCCCTGATCATGCAATCATTGCATCGGTGATGGTGGAGCCACAACAGGAAAAGTGGCATGAAATCATCAAGCGAATAGAAGATGTAGGGGTCGATGGTTACGAGTTGAACTTTGGTTGCCCGCATGGTATGGCAGAGCGTGGGATGGGAGCTGCCTCGGGACAGGTTCCCGAGCTTGTGGAAAAGCAAACATACTGGGCGAAGGAAGCTGCATCCAAACCCGTCATCGTCAAGCTTACACCCAATATAACCGACATTACGGTTACGGCTGAAGCGGCGGTGCGCGGCGGTGCGGATGCAATAAGCATGATCAATACGATCAACAGCTTGGCAGGAGTGGACATCCATTCATGGAATACGATTCCCCATGTAGGCGGCAAGGGGGCTCACGGAGGGTATTGCGGTCCCGCCGTGAAGCCGATTGCTTTGAATATGGTGGCTGAGTGTGCAAGGAATAAAATGATCAATGTTCCCATTTCCGGAATAGGCGGCATTTCAAACTGGCAGGATACGGTGGAATTTTTATTGATGGGTTCGACTGGAGTTCAAATTTGTACGGCTGCCATGCATCACGGTTTTAGAATAGTAGAAGACTTGATTGATGGCCTGACCAATTACCTTGATGAAAAAGGGATTTCTTCTGTGATGGATATTGTCGGTAAGTCCGTACCGCGCTATTCCGATTGGGGGAATTTAGATCTTAATTATAAGGTCGTTGCGCGCATTAATAATGATGTGTGCATTAACTGCAATAAATGCCATATTGCGTGTGAAGATACATCTCATCAATGTATAGATATGTTAAAGGACACGTCAGGCAGCTCCTTCTTGAGAGTGCGCGAAGAAGATTGCGTAGGCTGTAATCTTTGCTCGATCGTCTGTCCGGTCGATGGGGCGATCGATATGATCGAATTGACAAATGAATTACCGCCAATGACATGGAATGAGCGCCAATCGTTCCTTGGGGGCATAAGCAGTGAACGTGTTGATTTCGTAAAATGATGGAGGGGTCGAAGATGAAGAAAATCATTAAAAATGGAACGATTGCAACCGCTGCAGATACGTATCAGGCGGATATATTGATTGAAAATGAGAAGATTGCAATGATTGGCAAGGACCTGTCGGCTGAGGGGGCTGAAATCATTGATGCAAAAGGCGCTTATATTTTTCCGGGAGGCATTGATCCGCATACCCATCTCGATATGCCGTTTGGAGGGACAACGACAAAGGATGATTATGAAACGGGGACGATTGCTGCTGCATATGGAGGCACGACAACGATCATCGACTTTTGTCTGACTGAAAAAGGGGTGCCATTAAAGAAAGCAATTGAAACATGGCATGAAAAGGCCAATGAAAAAGCGGCCATAGATTATGGTTTTCATTTGATGATCAGTGAGATTAATGATGATGTATTGGCTGAGCTGCCAAGTATCATCGATAATGAAGGGATTTCTTCCTTTAAAGTGTTCATGGCTTACAAGAATGTCTTTCAAGCTGATGATGCCACATTATACCGCACTTTGCTGCAAGCAAAGGAACTTGGGGCACTTGTCATGGTTCACGCTGAAAATGGTGATGTCATCGATTATCTTACAAAGCAGGCGCTTGCCGAAGGTAACACCGATCCAATTTACCATGCACTGACAAGGCCTCCGGAGCTTGAAGGGGAAGCGACTGGACGGGCAGCTAAACTGACGGAAATGGCAAATGGTCAGCTCTATGTGGTTCATGTCACCTGTGAAGATGCGGTTGAAAAAATCACTGAGGCAAGAAATAAAGGGGTGGATATTTGGGGGGAGACTTGTCCGCAATATTTGGTTCTTGACCAGTCTTATCTTGAAAAGCCCCATTTCGAAGGATCTAAGTATGTATGGTCCCCGCCGTTAAGGGAGAAGAAAAACCAGGAAGTGCTATGGAATGCTTTGAAAACGGGGCAGCTGCAAACGATCGGCTCCGATCAATGCTCTTTTGATTTTAAGGGACAAAAGGAGCTTGGACGTGAAGATTTCACGAAAATACCGAACGGTGGTCCAACGATTGAGGACCGCATGAGCATCCTCTTTTCTGAAGGGGTCATGAAAGAGCGTATTACCTTGAATCAATTCGTCGACATGACCTCTACGCGTGCTGCCAAACTATTTGGATTATTCCCTAAGAAAGGGACGATTGCAGTGGGCTCGGATGCTGATATTGTCATTTTTGACCCGAAAGTTGAAAGGGCCATTTCTGCAGATACTCATCACATGGCTGTAGATTATAATGCGTTTGAAGGTATGGAAATTACAGGTGAACCGGTTTCCGTTTTATCGAGAGGTCAATTCGTCATTAAAGACAAACAATTTGTAGGCGAAGCTGGAAAAGGGCAATTCCTGAAACGGGCAAAATATAAAGCGGCGCTGAAGCCGGATACCGGGAAAAAGCTTCCAGTCTAATTTCGGTAAGGAATGTTGCAAATTAATTTAGGGGGATTATCTATGAGTGAGAAGAAAGAATATTTAAAGTCTCCCGATTTGCTGCCTATACCTCATAGTGAGAAAAATATAAGTGCAGCCGGATTTGGTTTCATTTGGGTGGGCATGGCTGTAGTATTGGCTGCCTTCGCAATCGGTGGGAACGGTGTTCAAAGTTTATCCTTAGGCTGGGTCGTTCTTGCAACGGTCATTGCCTGTGTGGCTCTCGGCTTTTTGATGACAATGACAGGAGATATTGGTGTTGAACATGGAATATCATTCCCGGTCTATATGAGGGCGCCGTTCGGTACGATTGGCACCCACATCCCTTCGGTTGTACGGGGTTTTGTAGCGTCATGCTGGTTCGGCCTCAATACTTACTTCGGAGCCACTGCAATGAACGCTATCTTCACAACCCTTTTTGATTTTGATAATTGGTTTATATGCTTCCTCATTTTTGCCGTTTTACAATTAGTCAACACGGCAATGGGAATAAAGTCGATAGAACGATTCGCCGACTTGGCGGCGCCCGTTATCATTTTAATTTCTGGCTGGATGTATTTCACTCTATCCGATCAGGCAGTGGCCCAAGGAAGAGATGTATGGTCCTGGATTGAAAGTCCGGTCACTGGCGGGGCTGCCGCCACGGCTTTCATGGTAGTCATCATGGCTAATATGGGATTTTGGGGCACGTTGACTGCGGATATGCCCACGCTTTCCCGCTATATAAAGGCACCAAAAAATGAAAAAAATTGGTTCAAGCGCAATAAGGGGCAAATAATTGGGAATATTATCACCTATCCCATCACACAGACGTTCATGGTAATCATCGGAGCGGTTTCTTATATGGCTGTTTCCAATTATGATCCTGTGGTTGCCATACAGGGATCAGCAAGTGGAATTGCTCTCGGCGTCCTTTTAATCATGATCGTATTCGCTCAATGGTCGACGAATACTACGGCCAATGTCATTCCCGCAGCTACCATTTTCTCCAATGTCATGGGTCCTAAAATGCCATTTTGGGCGGGAGTCGTTGTGGCGGGGTTTATTGGGATAGTGGTTCAGCCATGGAGCCTGTTCGGCATCATAATAGAAGTTTTATTAATAATAGGTGGAATCCTGGCATCCATTGTCGGCATCCTTGTAGCGGATTACTATTTCCTCCGTAAACGCAGAGTGAATGTAAAAGAACTCTATGAGAGTGAAGGCCAGTATAAATACTTGAATGGTGTGAATTGGGCAGGAATCATTTCTTGGGTGATTGGAGGAATCGGTGCCACGATTTTTTCAAATTATTCGTTTATTATTGGCTTACTTCTCGGCGGTGCAAGTTATTATATATTAGCTAAATATTGGTGGTTCAAGCAATATGAACAAGCTGAAATCATTGATCCCAGCGATGAGAAATATTTAGGCATTTCCGTAGGCAGGGATTGGAATATCGAAAAGGATCCAAAACTTGAGGAAGAGATGGTTTTTCCGGCTTCAACCGGCAAAGAGAACGTATGAAAAAAGGGGGGAAGGAAATGTCCGAATATCAAGAGTATCGCTTAGAAAGGGAACAAATCGACTTTTTACTTGAAAGAGGATATCGAATCACCCGGGTTTCCGAAAGTTTAAGTGGAGCTTTTCTCGATTTTGAACTGATTGAAGGAACGAAGCAGGAATGGAAGCAATTGAACATCAAAACCCCGGAAGGAAGGAAATACTTCTCTACATTGCTGTTCAAAAAATTGAATTGAAATAGTTATGGAACAGGCCTATTCCTCGCGAATGGGTCCTTTTTCTTGTATCTGTTCGAGTTTTTTGTAGAATTTTGACGTTAGATTTTCTAACAAGTGTCTGGAGATTTAAAGGTTGTCCGTTTATAATAGATTTTAAAGCAGTTTTATAAAAGGATGTGTATGGATGAATACATCGATTACAATCGAGGAAATTCTAACACGCAAGCATTTTAATCTGACGGATATAATTGCGGGTAGCAGTGGGATAAAGCGCCAAGTGAAGTGGGTACACTGCATGGAAGTCACCCAAATCAGCCATTTGTTAAATGGAAATGAACTGATTCTGACTACCGGTTTAGGGTGGAAAGATTGCGATGACACATTTCTATCCTACTTAAGGCAGTTAATTGAATGCGATGCAGCTGGACTCTGTATAGAGATTGGCGCCAACACCATGGCCGTGCCGCAATGTGCGATCGATCTCGCAAATGAACGGCAATTCCCTATCATCCTATTTCATGAAGAAGTCCCTTTCGTAGAAATCACGCAGGATATTCATTCCCTTATCATCAATAAACAATATGAGATGATCTCCAACCTAGAAAACTACTCCCAGCAGTTAAATAAAAATCTCCTCGAAATTGACCATTATGAACCAATTCTAAAATTTCTCCACAGCTATTTAAATGTACAGGTTATTCTTATCTTTAATGAAAATGATATAGCCAGCATTCCAAAAATAAAGAAAAAAATAACCTATCAAATGGTGGCGGACATATACGAAGAGAAGCGGAAATTGGATAAAACCGTTCTTGGACAGCCGATTCAAGTGCTGGGTGAAAATTATGCGGAACTGCTCATTTACAGCAATGACAGAGAGTTGACTGATTTTGATTCACTAATCTTGGATCGAACGGCTACCGCATTGGCACAGCATCTATTAAGGGAGTTATATATAGAAGAAAAGAAAATGTCGGAAGAAAGTAAATGGCTTACAAATTGGATTGAAGGTGAATATAGTGACGAAGCAATCCGGGAGAGGCTTTCCTATATTGATCCGAAAATGCAGTTGGATGGCGGAATTGTTTGCATTTGCAAACAACACCCAAAATATAATAAAAGTTCCACAAAATTAGATGGAACCTATTTTAAGATAATGTTTAGAACAGTTTTTGAACAGTACGGCTTTCAGATATTTTCCATGGAAATACATCAGCATCTTGTTTTTATTTTAGGTGATAATCGTGCATCTGAAGATTGGAAATCAAGGGTTACAAGCGCGGTGGATCGAATCATGAAAATGGATGTAAGCGGGCGTAATCGCATGGGTCTGCTTTCCATTGGGTTTGGAAAGCATGTTCAAAGGTTAAGTGAGATTTATAAAAGTTATGAAACGGCCCGTGAGACTTTGCTGCTTCAGGATACATTACCAGAGGATAACAGGAGCTTCTTTTATCAGGACTTACATATGCATCGCATGATTTCGCTCATAAATAAACATGGTAATCTGGAGGAAACGGTTTACGAATATTTAGGTCCGGTCATTGAATATGACAAGCAAAACAATGGTGAGTTAATGCCTACCCTGAAGACCTATCTTGCTTGTAACGGTTCCAAACAGGAAACATCGAAACAACTATTCATTGTCCGGCAAACGCTATATCATAGGCTTGAAAAATTGGAGAAACTGCTAGGTTCTGATTTTATGCGTTCGGATAAGCGCCTAGGCCTTGAATTCATGATTTTTGCATTGGACTTCTTACAATACAGCAGCAGGCAGATAAGCGGAAAATATGTAGACAAATATATTGGGAGATAAAAAAATAAGTACGGCTGAAGGGTGTCCCGGGGACATCCTTTTTTGAATGCAAGGAAATAATGCTGACATCAAATTTGCCTATATAGCAGCTTCTTGATGTCAGCATCTTATATTAATATTCATCTTTTTTGGAAAGGCAGCGGTCACATTCCAAGAGGTAGGATTCAGCTTGTTCAGTGATATGGGTCCCGCATTCCGAACATTGTTTAGGCGGCAGTGCCCTGAAGAATTCCAATGGGTTTTTGGTTTGCATGATGATTCCTCCTTATGATTTGGTTTAATTTAGTCTTCGTGTTTCGAAAGGCAGCGGTCACATTCCATTAAGTAGGATTCAGCTTGTTCAATGATATGGGTCCCGCACTCCGAACATTGTTTAGGCGGCAGTGTCCTGAAGAATTCCAATGGATTTTTCGTTTGCATGATGATCCCTCCTTCTTGATTTGGTTTAATCAGTCTTCGCGTTTGGAAAGGCAGTGGTCACATTCCATTAAGTAGGATTCAGCTTGTTCAGTGATATGGGTTCCGCACTCCGAACATTGTTTAGGCGGCAGTGTCCTGAAGAATTCCAGTGGATTTATAGTTTGCATGATGGTTCCTCCTTTTTTTATTTGGTTTAATCAGTCTTCGCGTTTGGAAAGGCAGCGGTCACATTCCATTAAGTAGGACTCAGCGTGCTCAATAATATGGTCACCGCACTCGGGGCAATGTTTAGCAGGGATATTGTTAAAAAACTCAATCGATTTTTTCATTTGCATGATATTTCCTCCTTTTAATGGTAGATATATTTTCCGATTGCTTTATTCTTCACGTTTGGAAAGGCAGCGATCGCATTCCATCAGATAGGAATCTGAGTGGTCCACATGTGTTTCACCACACTCCGGGCAATGTTTAAATGAATCGATTATGAATAAATCTGATTGATTTGCTTGCATGTCTCGCTCCTCCTCTTTATAGTACAGTTTTGGTTATTTGTTTGTTGTTATAATACAGTATATACCCGAATTTGGAAATTGTATAGGTATTTTACAGAAAATTTGAAATTTTTTTCATTGATAGTGTGAAAACCTTATAGGAAAGGGATTTATCATCCATTTACTTTTGTATTTTTCTTCACGGCAAGTAGGGAATGGAAGAAATGATGCTTTTAATGAAAGGGAAAAACAAAGAGGGAGCGAAAGGGACAGACGATTTTCAATTGGTTGAGCAAGGTATTAATGTAACAGATGTGGAACAGGAAAGTTCAGTGATAAGTGAATGCCTGTTTCAAAGCCTATGTAACACATAATAGCTTGTTTTAAAATGAAGGCAATATTCAAGTGAAAGCGATTATTTGTAAGTAAATGCTTATTTAACAATCAGAAAAAATGTCCGTGTGGTTTTAGTACATCAGTAAAGAGGTAACTTGCTAGTAGAAGTACAATAATGGGAGGTAGCATATGTCGAAAGCGATGATTATCATCAATCCGTCTTCAGGTAAGGAAAAGGCAGGAAAGATTTTGCCGAAAGCAAAAGAGGCCCTTGGTGAGATTTATGATGAGGTAAGCGTTTGTAAAACGGAGGGCGAGGGGGATGCTACGGATTTTGCAAAGGAGGCCTGTGCAGAAAGGTTCGATGCTGTCATTTCCATGGGTGGGGATGGAACGGTGAATGAGATAGTGAATGGCTTGGGCGAGCAGCAACATCGGCCTATTTTCGGAATCATTCCACTAGGAACCATTAATGACTTCGCGAGATCTTTGGGTATACCCCTGAATCCCAATGCAGCCATTGAGATATTAAAGGATATGCATATTAAGGAATCGGACATAGGGAAGATCAATGACCGTTACTTCATGAATGTGTTGGCAGTAGGGGCGATCGCCGAGGCTACCTATAATGTTACCGTTGAACAGAAAACCCGTCTAGGGTCTTTTGCATATTTCATTGAAGGAGCAAAAGCGATCATTAAAAAGACTCCATTTCCTTTAACGGTTGAACATGATCAGGGAAAATGGATGGGCGAGGCTCATTTACTAATTGCAACAATGACTAACTCTGTCGGCGGTTTCGAACAACTTGCACCAGAGGCGGAAGTGAATGATGGAAAGCTGCACACATTCATCATTAAGGATTTATCTCTTCCTCTCATCGTCAAGATTATTCCCAGTTTGATCAGGGGGGAGATCAAGGAGCATGACGAAGTTGAATATATTAAAACATCCAAGCTCCATTTAGCCACTTCAGAGGAACTGGCAGTCAATATCGATGGCGATGAAGGCATCCTTCTTCCTTTCCAGGCAAATGTACTGCACAAACATCTTCGTCTCTTTGTCCCGGGAACTAAATAAGTTTTTTTAGTCCCAACTTGTTATTTGGAATGTCCCTTCATAAAGACCATTTTCATTCATCAAGCGGGAAAAGCTGATTATGGTTAGCCAATCAGCTTTTTTTCTGTTTTATGTGTAACCAAGTTTGTTGATGGAGTGGATTTTATATATATCCAATCACCTCGAACTTCAGATATTATAACAGGTATCATTATTCAGGAGGATTCTAGGTTAGAATAGTTAATGCATGAATGAATGGGTATAAATATGTTACGCTAATAGTTATGAGAATAGATGAGAGAGGAAGTTTGATGTTTGTATGGAGTTTTTTCTTGTTATATTAGCCCTTCTTATATTGATTGGAGTGTCTAATGTAATTAATCATTTTATACCCTTTATACCTGTACCATTAATACAGATAGCACTGGGTGTCATATTTGCACTTTTACCCCTGGGTATGCATGTTGAGATGGAGACGGAATTATTTTTGCTGTTATTCATCGCGCCACTATTGTTCAATGATGGCAAAAATGTACCCCGAACAGCACTATGGAAGTTGAGGGCACCCATTCTAATGCTTGCACTGGGCCTTGTATTCATAACGGTTTGGGCAGGCGGGTATTTAATTAATTGGATGATCCCTTCGATTCCATTGCCGGCAGCATTCGCTTTGGCGGCCATTTTGTCACCCACGGATGTTGTGGCAGTGAGCGCTTTGGCGAGTCGGGTCAAGTTACCGAAGAGCATCATGCACCTTCTCGAAGGAGAAGGACTAATGAATGATGCCTCAGGTCTAGTTGCCTTTAAGTTTGCCGTTGCGGCAACAGTCACTGGTGTTTTCTCCTTAGTCGACGCAACCTTCAGTTTCATATGGATTGCAATTGGTGGGTTTGTAGGTGGAGCAATACTTGCTTTCATCATTATCAGGCTTCGTGTATTTCTTCGCCGTTTAGGGATGGAAGACGTCACGATGCATATGCTGATCCAAATCCTAACTCCTTTTATTATTTTCCTCGCTGTGGAACATTTCCACCTTTCTGGGATTTTAGCAGTCGTGGCTGGGGGAATTGTCCATGCCATTGAACGAGATCGGGAAATATCACCAACTGTGGAACTTCAGGTCGTATCAAAGAGTACATGGTCCGTCATTTTATATGTATTGAATGGTCTTGTATTCGTTTTGCTTGGCTTGCAAATCCCAAGCGTTGCGAAAACTATCTTTCAAGATCCAGCCTTCAATAATGGACAAGTGATCCTTTATATCGTGATCATTACACTTTTCCTCTTCGCTTTGCGATTCATTTGGCTTACGGCTGCCTGGTCGATTGGCTGGATGACGAAAAAAGCAGGCGCCCAAAAACCTGACTTCAAAGCGGCCGGAATCATTACCATTTCCGGTGTTCGCGGAGCTGTAACGTTAGCGGGTTCGTTTTCGATTCCGTATGTGTTGGCGGATGGAAGTCCTTTTCCAGAGCGTTCGTTAATCATCTTCATTGCAGCAGGAGTCATTTTGCTGACCTTGATTGTTGCGAGTGTATTTCTGCCAATAGTGGCACGGTCCGAAGAAGAGGAAGTGGTGGACAAGCAGGCTGACAAAACGAAAACTGCTGCCATTCACTCACATCAAGCGGCCATTCGGGTGATTGAGTCACAAATGACAGATGAAAACCGGGAAGCGGCTTTATCGATCATTTCGAGATACTTTACCAAGATCAATGAATTATCCTATGTAGAACAGGAGAAAGAACCTGCTGCATTAAGGGAAGAAGAGAAAGAACTTCGCTTCAAGGCCCTTGAAGCAGAGCAAAGATTCCTGGATAAGCTCATTAAGGATGAAAAAGTGGACCGGGAGACGGCGTATATATGCAAGGAATACATCCAGCGTATGGAAAGTGCCGTAACAAATCGACTGAAGTTCCGTTTTTTCAGGTCGGTAACGCTTTTCAGAAGAAGCATGCTAAGGGTTTTAAAATTATTTTTCCCTAATAAAAGTGAAATAAGAAAAATCAATCTTGAGAGATTGGAAAAGGTCAGGGATCTTAAAATCAGGATGTATAAAGCGGCCATCCAAGAGATACAGGCCGGAATTACAGCCGATAATCATAGGACATCCTCGATGATCATAGAAGAATATAAAGTGCTGATTTTAAAATGCAAACGTGAAAATAGAGGCCGGACCCCGAGTAAAATGGCCGATTATGAAAGAGAGCTGTTCTACAAAGCGATCCAGGCAGAACGGGACGAAGTGCAGGATATGTTTGAAAAACGAGTAATTTCCCGTGATGTTGCCAACATACTCCGCCAGCAAATCAATTTACGGGAAGCACTGACAATCAATGAAAATACACATTGATTTACTTAAGGAGCACTGCCTATATATTCGGCAGTGCTCCTTGCGGTTTGTGAAGGGAATATCGGACTCGTCATCGAATCATTAATGTATCCAATAATTGATGAAAGGGGGTGTGCTCAATGAAACAGGACAAGGAAATCGAGACCATCACCTTAACGCCTTATTTACCGGAACATCTTCACCAGCTTTCCCAGTTTTATTTACCGGATACACAAACCCCTTTTTCAGCTCTCCCCGAAGAGTCACTGAAATATTGCCGGGAAGATTACGACAGGAATCCTATCGTAATATTGGCTGAGGGTATTCCAGTTGGTTTTTTCGTTTTACACATTGGCGAGAATATCACTCCTTTCACCAACGATAAAAAAGCGATATTACTCCGTGGATTTCTTGTTGATCAAAAGCATCAAGGTAAAGGGGTTGCGAAGAAAGCCTTGCAAATCCTTCCGGAATTCGCAAAAGGGATTTTTCCAAACAAGGATTCGATCATCCTGGCAGTGAATGTCAGGAACGTGATTGCAAAATCTCTATATTCGAAATCGGGGTATCAGGATACAGGGATTCAAAAAGCAGGCAGAAGCGGGTTGATGGAGATAATGGAGTATCGATTAGATATGATGAACAAGGATATGGAATAAGGAACGAATAACAAATATTGTTGGATCTGGACTTTTCCAAGAGGAGAGGTCTTTTTTTGTCCAATTTGTTACAGGTTTCATTACGAAACCAATGAATTAGAAGGGCGGCTTTTAATAATGCTGCTGCCTTATGGTACACTTTACTTAATGCAAAATTCGTTAATCGAGGTGTAGTCCCAATGAAAACAGTCGTAGTCGTAGGTGGAGGCATTACCGGTTTATCAACCATGTATTATTTACAAAAAACAGTTAAAGCGAGGAGTCTCTCCGTACGATTGATATTAATAGAAGGAAATGAGGAACTAGGCGGTAAAATAAGGACTGTGCACAATGGTCCATTTAAAATTGAAGCGGGTGCCGATTCGATTGTCGCTAGGAAACAAAATATAAAACCATTTATTAAGGAATTGAACCTAGAGGATGAAGTTGTCTATAATGCGACGGGAAAATCATTCATCCATACAGATGGGATGCTTAAGGGAATCCCCGAGGATGCCCTATTCGGAATACCAATGAGCCTGGAGTCGCTGGCGAAAAGCGATCTGGTTTCCGCCCAAGGCAAGGTTGACGCCTTAAAGGATTTCTATACAAAAAATGAGACGTTTACGAAGAATGACTCAATTGGTTTATTTCTTGAAAGCTTCTTTGGTAAGGAATTGGTGCAAAAGCAGATATCGCCTGTCCTATCGGGTGTTTACTCAGGAAAATTAAATGAATTGACCATTGCCAAAACACTCCCGGAGATGCTGGATTATAAAAATGAATATGGCAGTATAATACGCGGTCTATCGGAAAATAAGCAGAAATACCAAAGTAAGGGAAATAAGAAGTTCCTTTCGTTTAAAAATGGCTTATCAACATTGGTTGATAGAATTGAGGAAAGCCTCGATATGGTGGAAATTTTAAAAGGGATTAGTGTGGATAAAATTGGAAGAGGAGATGAAGGGTACATCATTTCATTGGCAAACGGTGAAACGCTGGAAACGGACTTCATCGTATTGAGTACACCGCATACAATTGCCCAGAAATTATTGGGTGATCGGGAGTTGGATGAGGACTTCGACGGCTTGATCAATAGTTCGATGATTAGCGTTTATCTTGGATTCGATATCCCGGACAGCATGCTTCCTAAAGACGGGACAGGTTTCATTGCAGGTGATAATAGTGATTTGATCTGCAATGCATGTACATGGACAAGCCGGAAATGGGAGCATACTTCTGAAAACAGTCAGCTTTTGGTAAGGCTTTTTTATAAAAGCTCTAGTCCGGACTATGAACGCTTAAGGTCCCTTACAAACCAGGAATTGATCTCTGTGGCTTTACGCGATATTAAAAACAGTCTAAGCATTTCCGGGAATCCAGTAACGAGTGAAGTGACGAAATGGCATGAAAATATGCCGAACTACCATATTAAACATCCTCAAATCGTTCAATCACTGGAGGCGAAAATCTCCAAGGGTTATCCGAATGTCTTACTTGCGGGCTGTTCATACAATGGTGTCGGAATACCGGACTGTATCGCTGATGGGGAAAAGAAAGCGCAAGAGATATGTCTGAAGTTGTAAAAGGGGGACTGCCAGGTGGCGGTCCTTTCTGATTTACTATTGGAAGTGAAGCATAGAGAATAGTTGACCTCTCGTGATTCTTCCACAGAGACTCGGTTATCATCTTGGTGTTACAATCGGGCCGACTGCAAGATCTTTCGAGGGCAACAATTGTAATCATTTCAAGTCGATTTCGCTGAAATGGACTCGTGTTAAAAAAGTATCTTTATCACTCAAGTTTTTGGATACTACCATTTTAAAAACTAGGCAAAGAGTTCTATCTAAAAGTTAAACAAAGTTGATTGGATCGTAAGGTACGAGACTCCTGCGGGAAAAGCGTGTCCAGTGAAGACCCCGCAGGCGCAAGGGCGCCGAGGAGGCTTCCGGACCGCCCGCGGAAAGCGAGTGCCTGGAGAGAAAATCAACGTTCCAATTATACAAACCATTAAAAAACTGTAGAGGATTTTCATCGAGTTTGTATACAATCTGAGACTGCCTAGTGGCGGTCCTTTTTTGTATTCCCGCCTGGAAATTCCGTTTGAAGTTTCCTGCATTTCCTGTATAATGATATTCGTAAAATTAAACTGAAAGTTTACTTATATAAAACTTTATCTACTGTGGGTTTACTATAAGTAAACCGATTGAGGGTAATGGGATGCAAATTGGAAAAAAAATAAAGAACCTTCGCTTGAAAAAGGGATTGACCCAGGAAGAATTGGGGGAAAGAACGGATTTAAGCAAGGGATATATTTCACAGTTGGAAAGGGATCTTAGTTCCCCTTCAATTGAAACTCTTTTCAATATTTTAGAAGTACTCGGCTGCAAGCCGAAGCAGTTCTTCGATGAAGAGGATCAAGTCCAAAAAGTGGTTTATGAAGAAGAAGCACAAACATTTTTCATCGATGAAGAACGCGGGTATCAAATCCAGTGGCTCGTGCCTGAATCGAATGAAAAGGAAATGGAACCTATTCGGCTGACTCTCCAGGAAAAAGGGGAGTTCAAACAGTTTGAACCATCCTTGTCTGAAACTTTCGGTTATGTATTACGTGGAAGAGTCATTGTAAAGCTAGGTACACACACGTATTTTGTCAAGGCAGGGGAGTCGATTTATTTTCATGCTTCAGATGAACATCAAATCATCAATGATTTTGAAGGTCCGTCAGAGTTATTACTCGTGGTGACGGAATCATACTTATAGAATTCAATACAAAAGCAATCGTTGAAGATTGATGAGTAAGGTAATGGAGAGAGGGAAGAAGCTATGTCAAACGGGAATATAATACGCTTCGATCAGGTTACGAAGCAATTTGATGATGATACGGTAGTTCTCGATAATGTAAGTTTTGAAATCGAGAGAGGGAAGTTCTATACGCTCTTGGGTCCTTCCGGATGTGGGAAGACCACGATCCTTCGCTTGATTGCCGGATTTACGGAAGCCTCCAAAGGTGATATTTACTTCGAAGGAAAAAAAATCAATGATGTGCCAGCCAATAAAAGGCAGGTGAATACGGTATTTCAAGATTATGCACTTTTTCCGCATTTAAATGTATTTGAAAATGTAGCATTTGGTCTTCGGATCAAAAAAATGAAGAATTCGGAAGTGGAAATCAAGGTGAAGGAAGCCCTAAGCTTTGTTAATTTGGAGGGGTATGAAAAACGGGAGATCAGGGAAATGTCCGGCGGTCAGCGGCAACGGGTAGCGATTGCCAGGGCGATTGTTAATGAACCTGAAGTCATCCTACTGGATGAACCGCTATCTGCACTCGATTTAAAATTGCGTACAGAAATGCAATATGAATTGCGGGAGCTGCAACAGAGGCTTGGAATCACGTTTATCTTCGTCACTCATGACCAAGAGGAAGCATTGGCGATGTCAGATGAGATTTTTGTCCTTAACAAAGGGAAAATTCAGCAAAGCGGGACTCCTACGGATATTTATGATGAACCGCTGAATCGGTTCGTTGCTGATTTCATCGGTGAGTCTAATATTGTAAAAGGAAAAATGATTGAAGATTACCGTGTGGAATTCGTTGGCAGACAGTTCGAATGTGTCGACCAAGGATTGAACAGTAATGAAGCTGTCGATATCGTCATCCGTCCGGAAGATTTAGAGATTACTTCCGTAGATCGCGGAAAACTGCAAGTTCGGGTGGATTCCCAGCTATTTCGCGGTGTTCATTATGAAATCAGCTGTTATGACCATGATGGAAATGAATGGCTTGTCCAATCAACGAAAAAAGTGGCAGTTGGAGATGAAATAGGTCTTTATTTCGATCCGGAATCGATTCATGTCATGCGATTGGGTGAAACGGAAGAAGAATTCGATAAACGCCTGGAAGCGTATCATGATGGGGAAAGTCATGAAGAATAAAATATCCCGGAATATTTACTTCATACCCTATATCTTATGGATTGCTTTATTCGTGATCGCACCCATTTTGTTAATCCTTTACTATTCCTTCTTTGACATTGAAGGCAATCTATCTTTGATTAACTATCAAAAGTTCTTTACGCCTGTATATTTAAAAATGACTTTAAGCTCATTTTGGTATGCTTTCCTGATTACGGGGATATCCCTTTTAGTCGCTTATCCGACCGCTTATTTGTTAACGAAAACAAAGCATAAGCAGTTGTGGCTTTTGCTGATCATCGTTCCTTCCTGGATCAATTTACTTTTGAAGGCTTATGCCTTCATTGGTATTTTTGGCACTTATGGTGTGGCGAATGGTTTTCTAGAAGCGGTAGGAATCGGAAAGCAGCAGATTCTCTTTACGGATTTCAGCTTCATATTCGTTTCGGTTTATATTTTCATCCCGTTTATGATCTTACCGATATTCAATGCGCTTGATAAAATGAATCCAACCCTTGTGGATGCGGCCAATGACTTGGGAGCGTCCCGTTGGATGACATTCCGCCGTGTCATTTTCCCATTGACGTTAGATGGTGTAAAGACGGGATGCCAGGTAGTCTTCATCCCGGCACTTTCATTGTTCATGCTTACAAGACTGATTGCCGGTAATAGAGTCATTACGCTTGGTACGGCTATCGAGCAGCACTTCCTTGTGACACAGGATTGGGGAATGGGTTCCACAATTGCGGTATTTTTGATTATTATAATGTTCCTGATTATGTTTGTAACGGGTAACCGAAAGCAGGGTGTATAAATTGGGCAATAAATTATCACCAATATCAAAAGCGTTTCTCGTTTTGATTTTTCTCATACTCTATGCACCGATTTTCTTTTTAGTCTTTTACTCTTTTAACAGCGGTGGAACGATGTATGACTTTAAAGGGTTCACGATGGAGTGGTACAAGGAACTATTCCAAGATACAAGGCTGCTGATCATTGTATTGAATACACTTGTGATCGCTTTATTATCCGCACTGATCTCAACGATCATAGGGGTGATGGGGGCGATTGGAATTCGGTCCTTTACGAGCAGTAAATCTAAGAATACGGTATTATCATTGAATAATGTATTGATAGTCAGTCCCGATGTGATCATCGGTGCTTCCTTCCTGATTTTATTCACGATGGCCGGGATCAAGCTTGGATTTTACTCGGTACTGTTGTCGCATATCGCCTTCAGCATCCCGATCGTAGTGCTGCTGGTCCTTCCGAAACTTCAGGAAATGAGCCCTACTTTAATTGATGCGGCCCGAGATTTAGGGGCAAGCCGGTGGGATGTATTGACGAAGGTGATTCTTCCATACATCTTACCAGGTATCTTTGCTGGTTTTTTTATGGCATTGACTTATTCACTTGATGATTTTGCAGTTACGTTCTTTGTGACCGGTAATGGCTTCTCCACCCTTTCTGTGGAAATCTATTCACTGGCCCGCCGTGGGATTTCATTGAATATCAATGCACTATCGACACTGCTGTTCGTCGTGACACTGCTGTTGGTTGTCGTATATTACTTTATAACTCAACGTGTAAGGCAAACGGGAATGGGGGGGAAACGATGAAAAGGCTTGTCCAAATGTTTTTGATCATTTCCCTCGTATCCGCTTTGCTGCTATATGCGATTTCAAGATTGAATTCATCGCAGGGGTTTACGAGCAGCAATACGCTTACCATCTATAATTGGGGCGATTACATCGATACGGATCTAATCGAACGTTTTGAAGAAGAAACAGGGATAAAGGTCATTTATGAGACGTTCGATTCGAATGAGGCCATGATGACTAAAATCGAACAGGGCGGTACTACTTATGATATTGCCATTCCGTCTGAGTATATGATCGATAAGATGCGGCAGGAAGACTTGCTGATTCCCTTGGATCATTCCAAGCTTCCGAATTTGAAAAACATCGATGAGCGGTTCATCGACCTGCCATTCGATCCGGAGAATAAATATTCCGTCCCTTATTTCTGGGGAACTGTTGGAATTGTTTACAATTCCAAGATGCTCGGCGGCAAAGAAATAACGGCCTGGGCGGATTTATGGGATAAAGATTTAAAAAATGAAATCCTTTTGACGGATGGGGCTAGGGAAGTGATGGGCATGGGTCTGAACTCTTTGAATTATTCATTGAATGATATAGATGAAGAACACCTTCAAGAGGCAAAATCCAAACTTGATGCCCTCACCCCGAATATTAAAGCGATAGTGGGAGATGAAAGCCGCATGCTATTGGAAGCCCAGGAAGCGGCGATCGGCCTTGTTTGGTCGGGTGTCGCTTCTGAAATCATGGCAGAAAATGAAGATCTCGAATACGTTGTTCCAAAAGAGGGGTCCAATTTATGGTTTGATAATATGGTCATCCCGAAAACAACCAAAAACGTGGATGCGGCTCACCAGTTCATCAACTTCATGCTGGACCCGAAAGTTGCGGCACAGAATGCTGAATATGTAAGTTATTCGACACCCAATAAAGAAGCACTGAAATATATGCCTGAAGAAGTGGTGAAGGATGAACGTTTCTATCCATCACCGGAACTGACAAAGAAACTCGAAGTGTACGAAAACCTCGGGAAGAAAAACTTGGCCCATTACAACGAACTCTTCCTTGAATTCAAGATGCATCGTAAATAACACAAGAAGAAAAGCATCGTGTAGGAATTCCCTCCGTACACCATGCTTTTTCCCATTCCGTTACCTGTATATCAAAAGTCGATATAACGGTATAATTTCGTTTTTTGTAGTGATCAACCAATCTCAAAGTAACTTGGTAGTAGAATGAAATACTCTAAAATATCTGTAGAGATATAAGTATGTTAGTATAATGATAGGTTAGTGCATATTGAAGGTAAGATTAAAATCTTAAGGATTAATTAATATTTCCACGCTATCATTATAGAAAAATTAAGGGAGAGTATTCATGAAACTATTAAGAAGCACGAAGGCATATATTTGGGCAGGGAGCATTTTGATCATTGCGGGGATCATGGCATTTGCGATGATATCGTCCACGGATAAGACAATGGCGAGTATCGATGGCGAGAAAATCAATAAGGATGAGCTATATGATGCGCTTGTTGCGGGGTACGGAGCAGATACTTTGGACTTGTTGATTACGAATAAATTGGTTGAATTGGAAGCGGAAAAAGCGGGAATTAAAATTAAGGATGAAGAAATCCAGAAAGAAATTGATACTATGGCTGAGTCCTATGGTGATGAAAAGTCGTTAAAAGAGCAATTGGAAGCAAGCGGTTCTTCCATGGATGCCTTAAAAAAGGACATCGTGGTTTATCTGCAAACGAAAAAACTGGTCGAACCGAGAATTACCGTGACGGACGATGAAATCAGTACGTATTTTGAAGATAATAAAGAAACATTTGATCAAGCTGAACAAGTGGAAGCTAGTCATATCTTAGTAGAAGACGAAAAAACGGCTAAAAAAGTTGCGAAAGAAATTGCAGAAGGCGGTGATTTCGCTAAATTGGCAGCTGAATATTCCACTGATACACAAACGGCGGATAACGGCGGAAGCCTGGGGTATTTTGGGAAAGGTGATATGGTGGAAGAGTTTGAAGATGTTGCCTTTGATCTTGATATAAATAAAGTCAGTGATCCAGTCAAAACCGATTATGGCTACCATATCATAAAAGTAACCGGTAAGAAGGAAGCAAAAAAAGCTAATTTAGATGACAGTAAAGGTGTAATTAAAGAAACGCTTCTTTCTGAAAAATTACAAGAGGAATATCCCGTTTGGTTAGCGGAAGTGAAAAAAGATCATGAGATAACGAATAAATTAGAGGACTCTAACTAAGGTTATCAAGTGAAGTGATATACCGAACAAAGAAGCTGAGGCATAACGCCTCAGCTTTTTTAATGACTTGTACAATTTGGATGTTGATTTCCGCTCCAGGCACTAGCTTTCCGCGGGCGGTCGTGGAGCCTCCTCGGCTTGCGCCTGCGGGGTCTCCCCTAGACACGCTTTTCCCGCAGGAGTCTCGTACCTTCCACTCCAATCAACTCCGTTATTAGATTTAGATAGAACCATACCTATTGAGTTGAAGTTGTTGCTTTTGGGTCAAATGGCTCGTGATGAAAGGTAAGTTATCCGACCCCCATTTGCCTCAGCTTTCTAATGGCTTGTACAATTAGGACGTTGATTTCCGCTCCAGGCACTCGCTTTCCGCGGGCGTTCCGGGGAGCCTCCTCGGCTAGCGCCAGCGGGGTCTCCCTTGGACGCGCTTTTCCCGCAGGAGTCTTGCACCTTCCGCTCCAATCCACTTTGTTATTAAATTTAGATAGAAACCATACCTGGGAGTTGAAGGAGTTGCTTTGGGTCAGTTGGTTCAGGAACATCATTTGATGAAAGGTACATTTTCCGGACCCCTTGTGTCTGCAAAAAAAAGCTGAGGCATAATGCCTCAGCTTTTTTATATATTAGAAGTTGGATGAAATGGATTTTTGATTGGATAATCCTGATTTTTTAACGATTTCATCACTTTCTTTTTCATTTTTATCATTATCGGATTTCAATGATTGTGATGGTGTTTCTTTCAGCTGTTTACCGGCAACGACCACTTTTGAACTGATGTCTTTCAATTCACTTGTTGCGTCTTTAGCTGTACCAAGGGCATCAGTGGAGATATCCTTTACTTCGGATACTTTATCCACCACGTCTTCATTAACGGTTTCATATAGTGTTTCAACGTCATTGATTGCCTCTTTAATCGTCTCCGTTGCCCCTTTGACTCCTGATACCATCTGATCCTTCATTTCGCTGGGATTTTCCTTGACCTGTTCAATCATATTCATGGAGTTGTCTTTTAAAAGGACGGCAGAACGCTTTACTTTACTTCTTGTATTGGAGTCAAGCAAGGTCAACGCACCACCAACAAGCCCCCCAATCAGAATCCCTTTTAAGAGTTTGCTATTCGGTTGAGTTTCGATAGTTGATTGATTTTCGATGGTTGATTGAGTCATTTATATTTCCTCCTTTAGAATAGTAGATTGTGTGCTTACTTTGGGTTTTCCCTTATTTACCATAAGTTAAACTGGAAATAATAAACTATCATGGGATTGACATAATAAATAAAACAATAGTAATCTACATATAGTTAAATGACTGAACTACTTTTCGGGAGGTGCAACGATGACTAATGACAAAGTTTCTGGATTGATTGATCGATATATGAGGGTTTCCTTCTATGTCAATAAGATGGGTGAGCTTTTAATAAAAGACCAGATTTGTGATGTGCTGACGAATGAACAATACTATACTTTACGGTTCATTCAACAACAGCGGTTGTGTACATCGACGGAAATCAGTGATGCCTTTTATATTAATAAGAGTGCCGTCACGTCCAACATCAACAGGCTGGAAGGCAAAGGATTGATAGAACGGGAACAGGACCTGGTTGACCGAAGGGTCTTTCACTTGAAGCTTTCCAAAGAGGGGGAAGCATTGTTACAGGAAACGGAAAATAAGATTCATAAATTGGTAGAGAGCATCATGACGAAATTCGATTATGAAGAGATCGTTAAATTCCTTGATACATATGAGAAGCTTTCACAAATTTTCATTCAAATGAAAAATGAGGAATGGGAGGAAGTATAAATGAGGGGGATCATTAAGGGAAGATGGCTGGTCATTATCGTTTGGGTTGCAATTACAGCAGGATTATTGTTTGCGGCACCGAATATGGCGGAACTTGTCCGGAATAAGGGACAGCTGGATGTACCGGCAGAGTATTCCTCCGGGATGGCCAATGAGCTAATGAAAGAGATCCAGGATAAGGATGAGTCACAAGTGGCTCTCGTATTCCATGGTGATAAGAAGTTGTCTTCCTCGGAATTGAAGGAGATTGAGATAGCGATCCAAAAGCTTGAAAAGAATAAAGCAGAGCTTGGCATCAAAGAGGTCATGACCCATTTTAAAGAGCCCTCGCTAAAAGATCAGTTGGTCTCGGAGAATGAATCAACAGTTTTGACTTCCATCACGATGGTCAAGGGGGACCGAGAAGCTAAGGACGTGATCGATGCCCTTTATAAAGAGTTGGATCAAGTGGATGTCGAGCATTATTACACAAGCAGCTGGATGATCGATGAAGATCTTAATGCCAACTCCCAAGAGGGGCTGAAGAAAACTGAAGGCATCACGGTCGTCTTCATTCTGGCTGTATTGCTGATAGTCTTCCGTTCAGTGGTGACACCGATCATTCCGTTAGTAACAGTCGGTTTCACTTATTTATGTTCACAATCCATCGTCTCATTCCTGGTGGATATATGGGACTTTCCGATTTCGTCTTACACCCAAATATTCCTGGTAGGTATTTTATTTGGAATCGGGACTGATTATTGCATCCTGCTTCTTAGTCGTTTCAAGGAGGAGCTATCGTCACGGGAGTCCTTGCCTGAAGCGATCGTGGAGACATATCGTACCGCCGGTAAGACTGTCTTCTTCAGTGGGCTGACCGTAATGATTGGCTTTGCGGCAATCGGTTTTTCTACTTTTAAGCTCTATCAATCTGCGGCGGCCGTTGCCATAGGGGTTTTCATTTTAATGATTGCCCTTTATACGATCGTTCCATTTTTCATGGCGGTTCTTGGCAAGAAGCTATTTTGGCCGGCAAAAGGGAAGCTTGAGCATAGTGAAAGTAAACTATGGGGAATTCTCGGTAACTTCTCCTTGAACCGCCCATTGTTGGCGCTTATGATCGTTGCAATCGTCTGTGTTCCCTTTTTGTTTATGTATGATGGGAAGATTTCCTATAACTCCCTAGAAGAAGCGGGCGATGATGTTCCTTCCATCATGGCATTTAATATCATTTCCGATGAATTCGGGCCAGGACAATCCATGCCAACACAGATTGTCATAAAAAATGACGAACGCATGGATTCGGAGGATTACGTCGCACTTGCTGAAAAAATCAGCCAGGAAGTCGTCAAGGTGGATGAAGTCGATGTAGTTCGTTCCATGACCCGTCCGACAGGTGAACCCATTAAGGACTTATTTGTCGCGAACCAGGCCGAAACTTTAGAAAAGGGAATCGGGGAAGGAAATGAAGGCATTAAACAAATCAGTGATGGATTAAAAACGGCAGGCAGTGAGCTTTCCGATTCAGGACCGCGCTTGAAGCAAGCGACGGACGGAATAGGGGGTCTCATATCCGGGACCAATGAATTAAAGAGCGGCGTAGGTCAGGTGGAGAAGGCGTTAACAAGCATTGAAGCAGGCATTCGCGATGGATCCTCAGGGACTGGGGACATTAAAAACGGACTGATTGAGGTCAAGGCAAACTTGGAGAAGCTCGCCACCGGAAGCGGACAGCTCCTCGAAGGCTATGAACAATCAGCTAATGGGTTAAGTGAACTCACAGGGGGATACAAAGAGATTCAAACTAACCTTACGGGCGTATCACAAAGCCTTGCTGGGTTAAATCCTTCTTTTGAGCAAATGGAAGCCGCACATCCAGAATTACAGGCTGATCAGTCCTATCAAACGATCAAGCAAACGGTGCAAGGGGCACAGGGTGGCTTGGAGCCAATGGCAGCGGGCCTTTCCGAGCTCAATAGGAATCTTGGTTCAGTGTCCGGGGGTTTGAATACGGCGAATCAAAATATGGCAGAGATCGTAAAGGGTCAAAATTCTCTAGGAGAGGGCCTGAACCAATTGATTTCAGGTGTTGACACATTACAAAAAGGTCTAAGCACCATGGCCAATGGTCAGGGGGAAGTCATAAATAACCTGTCAGGATTTAAAGGTGGCCTTACCAGCTTAAGTAATGGGCAGCAAGAGCTCCTAAATGGTTTTTCAAGCCTTGGCGGGCAACTTACCGATTTGACAGATGGCTTAAATGAAAGTGCGGATGGTCTGAATGATGTCCATGATGGACTATCGTCCGCACAGGGTTATTTATCAGGGCTGGCAAAAACGGATAAAACGGTAACAGGCATGTACATTCCCAAAGAAGTAGTGGAAAGCGAAGAGTTCAGGGAAGCATTGAACGCGTATTTATCTGAAGATGGTAAAATCATGACCATGGATGTGGTATTCAAGGCGAATCCATATTCCAATGAAGCAATCGAGCAAATCAATTCGATTGAGGCAACCATTGAAAGAGTAACGAAAGATACAAAGCTTGAAAATGCGCAGGTGGCGATAGGGGGAATCACAAGTACACATCATGACTTGGGCATGATGTCTGAGGAGGATTTCTCGCGGACGGTCGTTTTGATGCTGTCGGGTATCGCAATCATTCTCTTTTTCATGCTGCGATCACTGGTCATGCCGGTCTATTTGATTGTGTCGCTCGTTTTGACTTATTATACAGCGGCAGCCATTACAGAGTTGGTTTTTGTTAATATTCTCGGTTATGCCGGCATCGGCTGGGCAGTTCCTTTCTTTGCTTTCGTCATCTTGATTGCTCTTGGCATTGACTATAGCATTTTCTTGATGGATCGCTTTAACGAGTGGAAAGATAAACCGGTCAAGGAAGCGATGTCACTGTCCATGAGAAAAATGGGAACGGTGATCATCTCAGCGGCTGTCATTCTGGGCGGAACCTTTGCTGCCATGATGCCAGCAGGTGTTTTATCGCTCTTGGAGATAGCCACTCTAATTTTGGTGGGGCTTGCTTTATATGCGTTTGTCATATTGCCATTGTTTATTCCTGTTATGGTTGCGACGTTTGGAAATGCAAATTGGTGGCCGTTTTTGAAAAATAAGGAGTAAAGGGAAGTAACCATTAAATAAAAGGAAGGCATCCTAATGGATGCCTTCTTTTATAGTTCACCACGACTGCTTCACGATGAACATGAAGCTTATGTATTCCTTTTTGGCATATCGAATCATAATTGGGGAATTCTTGTTTTATATTTCGCGATGATCTTTTGATTGTGTTCATCTGCCCCTTCGATATTACTGCTCAGGAATACGGGAGGGGTCTCCCCTGATTCAATAATCGTTTGGATGACTTGCGTGAAAATCATATTGAGGAGAACGGCGCCGATCACGGTCGATCCAGAACCAAAAGATATATTATTTGATTTCAGTAATGTGTCACCTTTGGCAATATGATTGTCTATGACCAAATCAACGACATCGTGGAGATAATGCTTTTGTTTATGCCGTGAAGGACAACTTTTTGCATACTCCGGTGATGTTAGTCCAATGACGAAGGCCCCTTTTTCTTTTGCGATAGTGGCGACATCTATGGGAACGGGATTTACGCCGGATGATGAAATGACGATACAGACATCACCAGGACGGATATCCTCATCATGCATGAATTTCTCTGATAGGTCATTTTGCCGTTCAAGTTGGGATGACCTTGAAGCTCCCTTAAAAAGCATCAAATCTTCAACGAAAATAGGACGAATTGCGGCTAACCCACCTGCCCGGTAGAATACCTCTTCGGTCAAAATATGAGAGTGTCCGCTTCCGAATAGATGGATGATTCCATCCGACATCACCGCTTTTGAGATATGGTCCACGGCTTCCTTAATTGATTGCTTTTCCTGTTCTCCCACAATTGTGAGTAAAGCCTGCACTTCTTCAAAGTATGTGTTCATATTTTGTGACACCCTCCGATTACCTTTGGCAATTAAAATACTTTAGTGATGAAAATATTCAATTTTATCTGCTTATAGTGATAGTGAACTTATACCTGTCCGCACGATATGCCGATTTAACATATTCAAGGGGAGTTCCATCCATTAGGAACGTATGCCTTTGAATGAATAGTATGGGTGAGTGCTTAGGAATCGCTAAATGGGTGACTTCTAATTCAGAAGCAATCGATGATTCCAAAGTTTGTGTAGCATAGTCTATTTTAAGTTTAACGTAATTCTCCACATATTGGTAAAGGGAGAGGTTAATGATTTCTTCCGTTAATCCTTTAATTAAATTGGCAGACATGTACACGGTCTCGAGCGCCATTGGAACATCATCAGCCAACCGAATGCGTTTTATTTCATAAACGGGAGCATAAAGGGAAATGTGCAATTCACTGGCAATCTTCTTATCAGCCGGAATGATTTCAAAGCTCAGCAGCTTACTGCTTGGATTTAATCCCCTGGCTTTCATATCCTCGGTGAAGCTGGTCAACCCATTGAGCTGCTGCTCCAATTTCTTATCGGCGACAAAGGTTCCCCTTCCTTTTTGACGGTATAAGTATCCGTCATTCACTAAATTATTTATGGCTTGCCGGACGGTCATCCGGCTAATTTCGAATTGCTCGGCATATTCACGTTCAGATGGAAGGGCATTGTGCGCTTGGAACTCACCGTTTTCTATTTGTCTTTTTATTTGTTCTTCGATTTGAAAATAAATCGGAAGAGGTGAGTTTTTATCAATCATCGACTTTCGCTCCTTTTAGGGTATTATCACTCCGGATAACGCTTTTTGGTCTGCGATAATTGTAACACTATTATGTTTTTTTAGGATAGATGCAGGGAAGTCCTCGGAAATGTCACCGTGCATCAATTTCTTCAAGGTTTCGGCTTTTTCTTCACCAGATATCAGCAGCAGAATTTCCTTGCTTTTCATGATGGTTGAAATGCCCATCGTAACGGCATGTGTAGGAACTTCGTCTATGGAATCGAAATAACGTGCATTCGCTTGGCGCGTTGAATCTTCAAGTGTCACGACATGTGTACCCGATGTGAATGAAGTTCCAGGTTCATTAAAACCAATATGGCCATTTTGCCCAATACCAAGTATCTGAAGATCGATCCCTCCCACGGAATCAATCATTTCGTCATACCGTTTACATTCTCCGTTGGTATCATCGGCTGTGCCATTTGGCAGGTGAGTACGCTCTTTATTTATATTGATGTGAGTGAATAAGGAGTCATTCATATAATAATGGTAACTGTTTGGATCATTTGGTTTTAAGCCGATATACTCATCAAGATTAAAAGATGTTACATTTTCATAAGAAGTATGATTATTCACATGGTCTTCAATCAAATTATCGTACATTCCTTTTGGGGTGCCGCCTGTAGCAAGGCCCAATTTGATATTTGGATTCCCTTTGACTTTTCCAATCACTATTTCTGCAGCTGTCCGGCTCATTTCCATGTAGCCCTGCACCTGTATGATCTTCATTATACATTCTCCTTTTTAAAAGCTAAATTTCCTCTGCAGAACGTCATTTCAACGTCCAAGCGGTCATTCAATATTACAAGGTCGGCGTCTTTACCAACCTGGATGCTTCCTTTTCTGTCAAAAATCCGAAGCTGTTTGGCAGGGTTTTCTGCCGTCATTTTTATAATGTCAGTCATGGAACAATCGGTATATTCCAATGTGTTCTTGATGGCATCGTTCATTTTCAATATACTGCCGGCTAGTGTACCGTCTGAAAGCGTTGCTTTCGTTTCGTTCACATACACAGGCTGACCACCTAAATCATAGGTTCCCTTTTCAAGCCATTTGGCACGAAGCGAGTCCGTTATCAAGATCATGCGTTCACTTGTAATTTGGTTATATGCCAGCTTCACCATTTCCGGCCTGCAGTGAATGCCGTCAGCAATAAGTTCAACATATAGCTCGTCTCGTAGATAAGCAGCTCCCAAAACACCAGGTTCGCGGTGATGGAGTCCCCGCATCCCATTATAAAGATGTGTAACGTGGGTAGTACCTGCCTGGATTGCTTCATCTATTTGGTCATATGTTGCATCTGAATGTCCAATGGAGGCTACGACGCCAGTTCCCCTTAAGTGGGCGGCTAGATCTAATCCATTTGGTTGTTCAGGAGCAAGCGTTACAAGCTTGATTTGATTTTCGGCCATTTCCTGCCACTTTTTAAATAGAGTGACATCAGGATCAATGATATAATCCTCAGGCTGCGCTCCTTTACGGGCTGGTGAAATGAAAGGACCTTCTAAATGAATCCCAACTATTTCAGCGTGTTCTTCCGTTTGATTTTCAATATATTTACCAGCATTAAGAAGTGCTGATTCAATGGCTTCGGTAGATTGAGTCATTGTAGTGGCCAGAAAGCTCGTGGTTCCTTCTTTGGGAAGAGTCTCCGCCATTGTTGATAATGCTTCATGTGTGGCATCCATTGCATCGGAATTAGATGCCCCGTGAATATGAATGTCGATGGCACCGGGAATTACCTGATAATCCGGTGAAAGAGTAATGACCTTTGCATCATCTTCCTGTTTGTAATGGCTGACTGGACCAACCTCGGCAATTTTTCCATCCACGACTTTAATATACCCATTTTTGTATGTTTCCTTTTCGCCATGAACTATTAGATTATTAATAATGAATGTTTTCATACATAATCTCCTTTATGAAAGTAAAACTTAATGAATGAGTCATGAAAAAGTCTCATATATTTTGCCCTCATTTTATCGTTTTTATCAAAAGTTGTCTAGACCAGTTAAGGAGTATAAGGAATAAAAAAGATATAATTGCTTTATTTTCGAACAATATAGTATATTTTCAAGTAAATTGGTATAGACATCTATATATTTTCTGTGCTAATATAATCCAAAGAAAAGTTATTATATTGATAAAATGAAAACGCTTTATACGTCTTTTCGTTCTGCTGAATCAAAAGAAGTTAGGAACAAGGGAGATGAGTTCGATGTTAAATTTTTTACAAAAGATTGGGAAGGCTTTAATGTTACCGATTGCTGTTTTGCCGGCAGCGGCTTTATTGCTTCGTTTAGGGCAACCGGATTTACTTGATATTCCATTTATGGCTGCCTCGGGAAAAGCGATTTTTGATAACCTTGCCATATTGTTCGCTTTAGGTATAGCAATTGGTTTATCAAAAGATGGAAGCGGTGCTGCGGCATTAGCAGGTCTTGTTGGTTACTTTGTTTTAACGAATGGTACACAAGCGATTAACAAAGATATCAACATGGCTGTATTAGGCGGTATTATATCGGGTATAGTTGCAGCTCTTCTATATAATAGATATTCCGAAATAAAACTCCCTGAATGGCTTGGATTCTTTTCAGGGAAACGATTCGTCCCGATCATCACTTCGCTGGCGATGATTATACTTGCGGGAATATTCGGTTTTGTTTGGCCGCCGATTCAAGATGTAATCAATAGTGTCGGAGACTGGATTACAGGTGCAGGGGCATTGGGTGCCGGCGTATTCGGCGTATTGAATCGCTTATTGCTTCCAGTAGGATTGCATCATGTCTTGAATAGTATGGTTTGGTTCGTTTTTGGTGAATACAATGGAGCGACAGGTGATATAAATCGTTTCTTCGCAGGGGACCCGACTGCAGGGCCCTTCATGACCGGTTTTTTCCCGATCATGATGTTCGGTCTTCCAGCCGCAGCATTTGCGATGATTGCAGCTGCTAAAAAAGAGAAACGTAAATTGGTGACGGGGATGCTTGTTGGGTTAGCTTTCACTTCTTTCCTAACAGGAATCACTGAACCTATTGAATTTTTGTTCATGTTCATCGCACCGGTGTTATATGTAATACATGCCCTTTTAACCGGGGTCTCCCTGGCACTTGCTGTCATATTGGATATCCATCATGGGTTTGGATTCTCCGCAGGGGCCATTGATTATTTCTTGAACTTTGGTATAGCGCAAAAACCGCTATGGTTAATACCGATTGGCTTGGTATACGCGGCAGTTTACTTCGTGATTTTCTATTTTGTCATCAAGATCATGGATTTAAAAACACCTGGCCGTGAAGACGATGAGGAAGTTGTGGAAGAAGAAACAATTGTGAAAACAGGGGATAAATATACCGATATGGGATCGCTTTTCATTCAAGATCTTGGCGGTAAAGAGAATATAATGCTAATTGATAACTGTGCAACGCGCTTGCGTTTACAAGTGGCCGATTCAGGAAATGTGAATGAAGCAGCCTTGAAAAGGCATGGTGCACGCGGTGTCATGAAGTTGAATAAATCGAGTGTGCAGGTCATTGTTGGAACGAATGTTGAATTCGTTGCAAATGCAATGAAACAACTTGTCAAGAATGGCGTCGATCCAAGCAAAGTGAAAACAAGTCCATCTGCACAAGTGGCAGAGGATAAAATGGAAGAAAACCAAGCTTTGGGTGCAAATGACTTTGTCCTTCCGATTGAAGGAACCGTTTTACCGATCGAACAAGTTCCCGATCAGGTGTTTGCCATGAAAATGATGGGGGATGGCTTTGCTATCGAGCCAGTCAACGGAAAACTAGTATCCCCAATCGATGGGGAAGTTCTAAGTATCTTCCCGACAAATCATGCACTGGGATTAAAAATGGATAATGGTCTGGAAATTCTGATCCATGTTGGGTTGGATACAGTTAAACTAAATGGCGAAGGCTTTACATCCCTTGTGCAAGAAGGTCAAAGAATAACAAAAGGAACACCTCTTTTGGAAATTGATTTAGATTTCATAAAAAGGAATGCACCATCAACGGTCACTCCTATTATATTCACTAACTTACCAGAAGGAACGGCAGTGAAATTGCAAAAGTCAGGGATCCAGAAACAAAATACACCAGATATCATCCAATTGGAAAAACTATAAAACGTATCAAAAAAGGGGTGTCGACATCCCTTTAGACTTTAGACTGTAGGCAAACTCAAGGAAAAGTGAGTTTGCCTGCAGTTTTTTTATGGCTTGTACAATTTGGATGTTGATTTCCGCTCAAGAAACTCGCGGGGCCATATCAAGGTATGTGGTCGGTTCATCCAGTAATAAAATCTCCGTTTTCTGTGCTAAAGCCATTGCCAGCCAAACTTTTTGTCTTTAACCACCGGAAAGTTTGCGATCTCCCGGTTTCGAAATGAAAGGGTTTTTGTGATATCCATGGCCCATTCAATCGTTTCTTTATCTTCTTTCGTTAGTTTATTTACGTTATTGCGGTGCGGATACCTATTGCTTGGCGTGGGGGAGCTGGAAGGCACCCATAAAAGCGGCATGAACGAAAATGCTTTGGAATTATCAAAACGTTTATCCATGAAGGATGGCAGAGTGAATGTTCAATTCAAGGAGTTTGAAGGGGAAGGGCATCTTTCAGTTTTGCCACCTTTGATTAACAGGGCCTTACGTTTTGCGTTGAAGAGAAATGTGCCATGTAAGGAATAGGTCTTTCCCAGTAAATCCATGGAAGGAACTTGATATAGAGACGCTGGTCAATGTTTCCGGAGTGTTACGGGAAGAAGTACAAACCAAGAAAGGCAAATAGCAAATATTGTTCTTTGGATTGCAGCAACAAGGGAGGAAAAATCGGAAAGGAACATATCGTGTTGATTAGGATGGGGAATTTCCATCTGGTTAATTTCCTGCAATCATTATTGCGGCCATATATGATAAAAAAAAAGAGCCTGTTGATTGGAAACAGGCTCTAAAAATTATATTAGGCACTTTAAGACTCAGCGGAAAAGAGTCTTAAGCATTCGAGCATATGCCGGTTATTTCTGAAGCATCAACGATACGCTGAACTTCCGATCCCTCAAGTGTCTCTTTTTTCAATAACTCTTCAACGAGCTCTTCATATTGTAAGCGATTCGACTCAATCAACATTTCCGTTTCAGAAATCGCTTTTGTGAATAATTCCTGCATCTTTTGCTCCTTCTCACCTTTATTAAAGGTGAGGGTAAATCCATCTTGAAGCATTCCGGTATCGACCATTTGTTCAAGCAGGTGCTTCGCCTGTTGTACATCTCCGCCTACACCGATGCTATGTTCTCCTAGATACATTCTTTCCGCCACGCCACCTGCTAAGATCATTTTGACTTGATCAAGCAATTCACTGGCTGTTGCCAGATGGAGTTCTTTTGGTATTGGCGCTACATATCCAAGGGCTTCCCCACGCGGAATGATGGTCGCCTTTCGGACGGAACCGGGCTTTGTCAAAGCTGCAATCAGGGCATGTCCACTTTCATGAATGGCCACGCGCCGCTTCGTATCCGTGTCATTCAAGGTACGTGATGTCGCTCCAAGTATCGTACGGTCAATGGCGTAATCAAGGTCCTGCTTACGAATCATGTCCTGTTCATTCCTCAGGGCATGACGTGAGGCAGTATCGAACAGGGAGCTTAAGTCAGCGCCGGAGAAACCGGATGTACTTTCAGCCAACTCATCCAGGGAAGCCAGGACATCTGTCGCTAGACGCTTTCCCTTCGTATGGATATCGATGATTTCCTTTCTTCCTTGTGTATCTGGAAGTGGAACTTGGAAAGAAAAATCGATCCTGCCCGGACGTAGAAATGCCTCATCGAGCATATCTTTCCGGTTGGTCGCTGCAATGAATAAAATGCCTTCATTTGGATGGCCTCCATCCAATTGCACAAGCAGTTCAGTTAACGTTTTTTCGCCTTCTTCCCCGCCATGAGCTTTCCTTTTACCAGCCAACGCGTCTACTTCATCGATGAAAATGACAGCTGGCGATTGCTTACGTGCATTTTGGAAAAGGCTGCGGACACGGGCTGCACCGACTCCAACAAACATTTCGTTGAAGGCTGAACCGCTCGTTGAGAAGAAGTTTGCACCAAGCTCTTTTGCAATTGCCTGTGCAAGCAGCGTTTTCCCCGTTCCAGGGGGGCCATATAATAAAATGCCTTGAGGCGGCTTAATTCCAATTTTAGCTGAACGTTCAGGTTCCTTCAGTGTAGTGAGTGTCTGTAGGATTTCCTGTTTGATTTCGGATTGCAAACCGCCTACATCATCCAAAGTTATCTCTGGCAGGGGCTTTGGGGTGGAAAGGCTTTGTTTTTTACTGCCGATCCGCAATCCGTTCTTTGATTTCTTCTGTATTATGACACCGGTTGTGACGAGAGCCGCCATTAATCCGCCTAAAATCCATAATGCAGATTTATTAGTTGATGAAAAAGAATATTGAACGTTATAAGTTTCGACAAGTTTATTGATCATTTGACTGTTGGGAGGAATATTGGAAACATATTCTCCATCTGGCGTGGAGATGTGAAGAGTGCCATTTCTTTTTTCTTCAATGGTGACTAGGGCTCCATTTTGGGCTTTAATCGTCTTTTCCACCGAAGAAAAGGGAATGACCATATCCTTTGACTGAGTAACAACATACCAACTGACTCCAGCAATTATCACAATGAGAGCCGTAAGGAACGGCAGCAATTTCGAAACTAATTTAGAGTTCGAGTTCAATTTTTCATCTCCTTTATGAGTATATATCCAGTATAAAATTTTTAAACATGTAATCTATAGGTCTTTATACCTTAAATTAAAGGTAAATAATGTGAAATGGGAGAAATAATATTTATTATGGAAGTTTAAAGAGTCCGGAATTAAGAAATATTTAATCTAACCAGCATATTAGACTTTTTAAAAGCTAAATGCTAAAGTGAAATGGTCTAAGTCATGAAAAAATAAAATGGTAGAAGAGTGTGAAGTTCTATGAGTAAATTTATAAAAGACTATATGATTACGATGAAGGATATCGTTAAAGAAGGGGATCCCATTCTGCGTCAGGTGACGGATGAAGTTAGCCTGCCAATTTCGGATGAAGATCGTGAAACATTGGAATGCATGATGCAATACCTGAAAAATAGTCAGGATCCAAAACTCCAAAAGAAGTTCAACTTGCGTGAAGGAGTTGGGTTGTCTGCAAATCAGATAGGCTTGAATAAACGCATGTTCGTCATGTATTTTCCCGACGAAAAGGGGAAGCTGTTTGAATATGCCCTTGTAAATCCGAAAATCATCAGTCATTCGGCCACAATGATCTATTTACCGCAAAGTGAAGGCTGCCTTTCTGTCGACCGTGATATTAAAGGTTATGTACCGCGTTATGAACGGGTTAAAATTAAAGCGGTGGATGGTAATGGCGAGGAAATAGAGATGCGGCTGAAGGGCTTTGCTGCAATCGTTTTTCAGCATGAGTTAGATCATTTAAACGGGATGATGTTTTATGACCGGATCAACACCGAAAATCCTTTCAAGCTTCCGGAAAACGTGGAAGTGAAAAGTCTGTAAGGTCAAAAAAGGCAAAGCGCCATGCTTTGCCTTTTTACCGTTTTATGGCTGCGGAAGCATATCCTCTTCCATATGCTTTTGCAAATCACTGAATATGGCCAGGGTGATTTGCTGGTACCGTTCTGAAGTGAAGTGGATGCCATCAACATTGATCAAGCGGACCAAGTAGCCGGAGGATTTGAACACCTCTAGTTCCGCTGCAAGGTATTTCAATAGTAGTAGAAAGGTTTTTCGGAAAAAAAGCGCTGCAAGTGCAGCGCTTTTTGTTTATTGCAATGATTCCTTTTTTGAAGGTGTTTCCACTCTTGTTTTTCCCATGAAGAACACAGTGACTGCAGCAAGACCGATCGGAATGAGGGCCAAGGTGAATATCAATGAAATCGAATCGGACATCGCATGAACGATTTTATCCAGGATAAAGTCCGGAATCTCGGCACGTGCATCCGATTGGAAGAGCTCACGTGGGTCATCCATCAATCCGGCTGTATCCGGACCTCCTTGCATTCCTTTAAACGCATCCGTCATTTTACTGGTGAATACATTAGTCTGAATCGCTCCATAAATCGTTACACCGAGTGTCATCCCAAAAGAACGGAGGAATGAGTTTGTGGAGTTGGCCGACCCCCTGAACCTAGGTTCCAAGTTGTGAATGGACGCAATAGGCAAAAGCGAGAAGGAAAAGCCCATTCCAAATCCAGTCAGAATCATGTACATGGTTAATAAAGTCCTGCTGGTATCAGGGGTGATGGTCCCTAATAGAAGCATTCCTGCAAAATAACAGATGACGGAAATCGTCATTAAGTTGCGAAAGCTTGTTTTTGTATTGAATATCCCGCCAACTGCACTGCCGATTACAGAACCAAGCATCATGGGAGTTAGGATCAATCCGGCATTTGTTGCGGAACCACCATAGACTGCCTGAACGAAAATCGGGATATAGACGGTTAAAATAATGAATGTACCGCCATAAAGAATGGCTAAAATCTGAGAAGTGGCAAATAATCGCCTTTTAAACAGCCATAATGAAATGATTGGATCTTTGGCTCTTTTTTCGAAAAAGAAAAATGAAACGAAGAAAACCACAAAACTGGCAAACAGACCTATGATAGGAGAGGAACTCCAGCCATACTCCCCGCCCAGTTCGAGAGCGAACATTAAGCTGATAACAGCAATGACGAGAGTTGCTGCGCCACCCCAATCAATTTTTTGCTCTTGGTTGTTGGGTGACTCCTTGTAATAATTCCAGATGAAAAATAAAGAAATGACCCCAATCGGAACATTGACGTAGAAAATCCAGTGCCAGCTGGAGTATTCAGTAATATAAGCACCTAAAAGCGGTCCCAATACACTTGAGGCCCCAAATACAGCGCCGAAAAGGCCAGTTAATTTCCCGCGTTTTTCAGGTGGGAAAATATCAAAAATGATCGTAAAGGCTATAGGCATCAAAGCGCCTCCGCCTATCCCCTGGATTGCACGGAAGATACTTAACTGCACGATGCTCTGAGCCATGCCGCATAATGCGGAACCGACCAAAAAGACTATAAGTCCAAAAATAAAAAACCGCTTTCTTCCATACATGTCGGAAAGCTTACCGAAAATCGGCATACTTGCCATAGTTGCGACCATATAGGCAGATGTCACCCATACAAACTTATCGAACCCGCCTAAATCAGAAACGATCGTTCCCATTGCAGTCGCAACAATCGTATTATCCATTGCTGACATCAAGATACCCAATAGTAAACCGGCAACAATGAACTTTTGTTTTTTTTGATTGTTCATTTATTTTCCTCCTTCAAATCAACCAGCTAATGAATTTCCTTTACATGGTTGAAGGGTAAACGTTAAGATGAAACAAAATATTTATCTTGAAAATCAAGATAAATTTAAGTGTAAAAGGGGTGGCATTTTATGTCAAGCGATAATGGGTTGAATGCAGCTCTGTTAGAGAGTTTAACACACAGATTGCAGCGGTATGGAATGAGGTCCGTTTTATTTCAACAAAACATGGCCCAGAAAATAGGGGTTTCCCATACGGACTTGAAGAGTGCTGAAATATTGAATGAAACAGGACCGATTACCGC
This sequence comes from Peribacillus simplex, assembly GCF_030123325.1. NCBI lineage: Bacteria > Bacillati > Bacillota > Bacilli > Caryophanales > Bacillaceae > Peribacillus > Peribacillus simplex. The sequence continues at coordinate 233,483 of NZ_CP126106.1, forward strand.
CGGTGAATTATCCAAAATTACAGGATTGAGCACGGGATCGGTTACGGCACTGATCAATCGCCTTGAGAGATCCGGTTATGTTAAAAGAGAACGAGATCAATTGGATGGAAGAAGGGTAATGATTGCACCGATACCCGAAAGGCAGGAACAGATTAAATCGCACTATCAATCGCTCTCAATGGCAACCAAGGAGTTATGTTCGGCTTATAATGAGCAAGAGCTAATGTTAATCAATAAATTTATTGAGGATATCACAAAAATCATGGACAAAGAAAATGACAAGTTAATGAGTGAGCGTGAAAGGTAGCTGATATATAGGCTGCCTTTTTTATTTTTAGCGTGGCTTATCATCCGAAAGGAAAAGGGGTAGAGCTGAATATTTTGGAAGAGAATGCACAATGTTATGTTTCCATTAAAATATATATTGATAATGAATTTCATTATCTGCTAATATGAATCTACAAATCATTTCAAAGGGAGAATTCAATATGAAGAAAGCAAAGGCGTCATTAGCAGTCTTACTATCAACCAGTCTATTATTTGGCTGTGCGCAGAAACAGGAAGGAACTGAACCGGCAGATGATAAGGCCAAAGAAGTGGGTGCGAGTAAGCTAGATGGTGTATCTAGCGAGTACCGGGAATATGCCATTGGTGAAATAGAAGAGTTCGTAAACGCAACGGAAGAATTCACTACGGCCGTATCTGCCGGTGATATTGAAAAGGCGAAGGAATTATACGCACCAGCACGGATGCATTATGAGAGAGCGGAACCCATCGCTGAAGTTTTTGGCGATCTTGATCCCAAAATCGATGCGCGTGAAGGGGATGTCAAAGATGAAGAATGGGGCGGTTACCATAGGATTGAAATGGGATTATGGAAAGAAAATACAACGAAAGGATACGAAAAGTATGCAGAGCAATTAATGAGTGATGTCAATTTGCTTCGTGCCAAAGTTGAAACGGTTGAGGTAACACCCGATTTGTTGATCACGGGTGCGGTGGATCTATTGAATGAAGTTTCCACGAGTAAAGTGACAGGAGAAGAGGACCGATACTCCCATACCGATTTATATGATTTCGTGGCAAATGTTGAAGGTGCAGAGAAGATCTATGAACTGCTTACTCCAGCTCTAAAAGAAAAGGATGAGAAGCTTGCTGAGGAAATCCAAAAACGTTTTGACGATGTATACGGCTTGCTTGAAAAGCATAAGGAAGGGAATGGATACATCTCATATACGGATTTAAAGGAATCTGAAGTCAAAGAGTTAAGTCAAGCAATTGATGCATTAGCTGAACCACTTTCACAAATAGGAATTGTAACGGAGGAATCTTAATTGAAAGAACATACGCCGAAAGATGAAACCGGACTTTTTACAAAAAAGGTGAGTCGTCGAAATATGTTGAAAACGGCAGGGGTCGGTGGAATCGGAGTCGTGATAGGGGCATCCGGGTTTGGCGGGCTGCTGACACTTTCTGAACAAAAGGCGAAGGGGCAAACTAAGGATATTGTTCCTTTTTATGGAGCGCATCAAGCTGGTATCACCACTGAAGCGCAAGATAACCTTTACTTCGCATCATTGGAAGTAACCACGGATAAAAGATCAGACTTAATCCAGTTATTTAAGGATTGGACAGAGGCTGCGGCTCAGATGACAGCGGGGAATTTGATTGGTGAAGCATCACTTAATACGAATATGCCCCCAAAGGATACGGGTGAAGCGAAAGAATTATCACCTTCCAATTTAACGATCACTTTTGGAGTGGGTCCGACCCTGTTTTCGAAGGATGGTAAAGATCGATTTGGTTTGAAATCAAAAAGGCCTGCTGAATTAAAGGACCTGCCCAAATTCCCTTTAGATGCTTTAGAAGAAGAATGGAGCGGTGGGGATATTTGTATTCAAGCATGTGCGGATGATCTTCAAGTGGCTTTCCATGCCGTCCGGAACTTAGTGAGGATCGGCAGAGGAAAAACGATCATTCATTGGGCACAAACAGGTTTTCAACGGACTAAGCAAGCCGATTCACAAAAAACGACACCTCGAAACTTATTCGGGTTTAAGGATGGGACGGTCAATCCGGATACGAATGATGATAATGAAATGAATGAGCATGTTTGGGTGAAGGGTGAGGACGGTCCTGACTGGCTTGTTGGAGGCAGTTATATGGTGGTGCGCCGAATCCAGATGTACATTGAAGTTTGGGACCGGACTATATTGAAAGAACAAGAAAATACATTTGGCCGTCATCGCGACAGTGGAGCTCCACTAGGAATGAAAAGTGAGTTCGATACCGTTGATCTCGAAGCTAAAGACCCAAATGGAAATCGGATCATTCCAGAAGATTCACATGTGAGTCTCTCCAGGGGGGACGGAAAAGCAAAGATATTGCGGCGTCCCTATTCATATGCAGATGGAATGGATCCTAAAACAGGGAGCTTCAATGCAGGCTTGCTATTCATTTGTTTTCAGCGAAACCCAAGTAAACAATTCATACCCATACAAGAGCGACTGGCGAAAAATGATAAGCTCAACGAATATATCGTTCACAGGGGCAGTGCCATGTTCGCTTGTTTACCAGGTGTGAAAAAGGGTGGCTATATCGGGGATTCCCTTTTTGGATAAGTATAATTGCAAATGAGGACGTGAAAATCGCCAGCATGGATATTATCCAGTTGGCGATTTTAGTTCATGAAAAAGGAGGGACCACTATGACCGTTTCTAGATGGAAGAGTGGGATATTGGTTTTAGTCGTCAGTCTTTTATTTCTTTCGACTGATATAAAGATGGTTTCGGCGGGTGAAAACCATGATCAGCTCTTTGTTTATATTGGCGATAGTTTAATGAAGGTAAAATCAGGCGACCTTGAGGAAGTATCGAAAAATATCGCTCTATTCGAGCAAGATTGGAAAACGATAAAAACGGACAGCGAGAGTGCGAGGAAAGTCGACGAGAAACTATCCGCTGTAAAAAGTGCTGTGAGCGACCAAGCCTCCACAGATGAAATCAAAAAGCGATTATCGGCATTATCAAGTACTCTTGTTATTTATGATACAAACGAAAACCCTGTTGACAAGACTGACTATAAAGAACGGTTACAAGCGATACTTCCATTAATAGATAAGTTGGAGGCTTTGATAACTGAAGGTGACTTTGATCAAGCTAAAGTTCAATATACCAATCTTTTGAATCAATGGACCGATGCAGAGGTCATTGTCAGGGAGAAAAGTGTTGCTACATATGGTGAGTTTGAAACGAAAATGGCCTTTGTGCGGATAGCGATTACCCAAGACCCACCTGATCCGGAAAAAGCCCAAAAAAGTCTAACTGAATTGAAGGGTCTAATCGAGAATTTCCTTGCGGGTAAAGTTGAAGAAGGAAGCCAGAAGAACACCTATTCACTTGGGGATGTAACACAACTTTTACAAGGAAGTGCAACGGATATTGAAAAGGATGAAATCGATTCTGCCGTTGATAAGCTAAATGAAATCTTAACAATTTGGCCTAATGTAGAAGGGGAGGTTTCCACAAGGGACAGCAAGCTTTACAGTGATATGGAAACGAAAGTCCCGACCGCAATCAGCCTATTGCAATCGAAAAATGTAAAGGCGGATGAAGCAAAGGGAATCGTATCCGATTTAAACACAAGGTTACTCCCTTTAATTGATGATACGGGCTATACAACATGGGATGCCGCTCTGATCCTTTTACGGGAAGGGCTGGAAGCACTCTTGATTGTAGCTACATTATTGTCTTTCCTTAAGAAAATCGGGCAAGCGGACAAACAAAAATGGATTTGGACAGGGGTTGGTGCGGGTTTAGTTGCCAGTTCCATATTGGCGGTCATAATCAATATCGTTTTCTCTCAGATCACGGCTGCTTCAAGCCGGGAATATATTGAGGGAATCACTGGGATAATAGCAGTATTGATGATGTTGACAATTGGTCTTTGGCTTCATGGTAAATCGAATATCCATGCCTGGAACCGGTATATCGGCAAGCGAATGAACCAAGCCATTGCGACGGGAAGCATCATCTCTTTCGCTTTAATCAGTTTTCTATCGATATTCCGTGAAGGTGCCGAGACGATTATCTTTTATGCTGGAATGGCTCCTTATATGGATTTAAAGCAGCTGCTGAGCGGGATTTTCCTGGCCTTCCTCATTTTAGTGGTAATTGGTTTCATCATGCTGCGGTACAGTGTGAAATTACCGATGACCCTATTCTTTAAAGTGGCAACGATACTCATATATGCCTTGGCTTTCAAGATTCTTGGAGTCTCCATCCACTCACTTCAGGTTTCTCAAGTGATTCAGACAAATACGATCAGCTCCTTCCCATTTGTAGAAACGATGGGTCTTTATCCAACAATGGAAACGCTGGTGCCGCAAGGTGTATTATTATTGCTGATTGCATTGGCCACCATTTGGGTCAAAAAGAGTAATTCCTTACGTGCAACCGAATAATAAAATGGGACTGACAAATGTCAGTCCCATTTTATGTGTGGGATTAGCGAATAGATCGGCGATAGGAATATTGCTTCCAGTGATAAAGGATGAAGCAGCCGATGCAGAATCCAAGAATGGCTATGAGAGAAGCCATCCCGACCATCAAGGTGAATATATAACCGGTAACGTTCCAACCGAGCAAGAAAGAAGTGAATCCAAGTCCTAAGCAAACGACTGCTATTGCCTGGTTGAATTGTTGCTGTGAATGATCTTCAGGAATATAATCGGAGGGTTTCTTTTTCAGGAAGAGCTTGGCGAGACGCATCACTGGATTGAAATTAAAGAGAAGACCCAAAAGCCCTGCTGTTAAAGGAATCACTAATATCCATATTTGTCCCGTAAATAAGGCGGTGGCTACGCTTAACAAAATGACCCATTGATTCGTTCGTACTAAGGGACGGGGAATGGAACGGATTTCACTTGCCATATTAATACCAACCTTCCTTATGTGTTTTATAATATTTTATCTTTGTTTTAATCACTTGTGAAGTGGAAAGCTAATAAAATAAAACAAAAATCTCACCTTATTTATAATTATTTTAATCTAGTATTGATTATCATTATAAAAGTGTTATAATAATACAACAAGCAATTAAAGTGAGGAGGACAGTATAAATGGTAGCAAAAGTTTGTGAAACATGCGGAACACCAATAAAAAGGCTAAAGCATTCTTCCCTATGCCAATGCGGTCCTAAGATATTGAGCAATCAATTCTCAGTTAAAACAAAAAAATAAATCCGTGGATTAAATGATAAAATTAAACCGATTATTCAATTAATCGGTTTTTGTTTTTCCATTGAAGGGTAAAAAGAGGGTAATAAATATTTTTCAATTCAAATAAAATAATGTACGATTATGGAATAAAACGTCATGGAGGAAATGACCTGCTTTCAGTTTGTTAAACCATCACGTGACGGTTAGGAGGGGTTATGTTGGGAACGAGACTTTAAAAATTGGCGAGTTGGCGGAAATGGCGAACGTTACGAAACGAACCGTAGATTATTATACGAACCTAGGCTTGCTTAAAGCAGAACGTTCCGCCTCTAATTACCGTTATTATTCAGTCGGCGAACTTGAAAGGCTCCGCCGTATCGAAGGATACAAAAGAGAAAACCTTTCATTGGAAGATATTAAAGAACTACTTAAAAAGGATAATGAAGACACATCAGCAATTGAGGAAAAAGGTCTTCAACTCAAGAATAAAATGGATGGCCTGAACGAGGAACTTCAGGAGTTCATCACCTTGATTGAAAAGGATGGAAAAAGTGAGCATCATCTAAAAAAACAGATATCCAGTGAAAGCATGGCCTTGATCCAATCATTACTATTGTTGCTGGTATGATTAAAATTTATCTCTATAGTTTTATGCACGAAGGTGCATATTAACGATATAGGCTAAATGGTTTTGGTTCATGTAATAAGGCAAAAATCGCTTTTGAAACGAAAATAACCATTTATACAGGAGGTGCTTGGGATTAAGCCGTACATGTTAATCCGAAGGTCAGAAGGATTGACACTATATGGCGAACCCGCACATATTGGAGATTTTTATAAAATTATTAGCAGTAGCTGTATTAATAGCATTAACCGCATTTTTCGTTGCATCGGAATTTGCAATCGTGAAAGTCAGAAGTTCCCGAATCAATCAATTGATTGAGGAAGGGCATAGAAATGCCATCGCAGCCAAGAAAGTGACATCCCATATCGATGAGTACTTATCTGCCTGTCAATTGGGTATTACGGTAACGGCCTTAGGTTTGGGGGTGTTGGGTGAACCGACGGTCGAGGCGATCTTGAAACCATTGTTCACCAAATGGGGATTAGAGGAATCCGTAAGTCACATCATCTCGTTCCTGATCGCGTTCGGTTCAGTAACATTCCTTCATGTTGTAGTCGGTGAATTGGCACCTAAAACGGTTGCGATTCAAAAGGCTGAAGAGGTAACCTTGCTTTTTTCAAAGCCGTTAATTCTCTTCTACCGCATTTTATACCCATTCATTTGGTTACTGAATGGTTCTGCGCGCCTTCTGACAGGCATGTTCGGATTAAAGCCAGCATCTGAGTCAGAAATGGCCCATTCTGAAGAAGAACTGCGCATCATTTTATCGGAAAGCTATAAAAGCGGTGAGATCAACCAATCGGAATACAAATATGTAAATCAGATATTTGAATTTGATGAGCGTATTGCCAATGAAATCATGGTTCCGCGTACGGAAATGACCGTTATCGAAAAAGGCATGCCATTATTGGAAGTTGTTGAACTTATTCAAGAAGAACAATACACAAGGTATCCGGTCATAGACGGTGATAAAGATAACGTCGTGGGAATGGTCAATATCAAGCGACTTTATACAGCGACGATTACAGAAGATAATGTTACAGCTTTGACGGTGGATTCCTTTGTGACACCCATCATCCGTGTTCTTGAAACGATCGCCATTCATGATTTGCTGCTGAAAATGCAGAAGGAACGGATCCATATGGCAGTTTTGACTGATGAATATGGCGGAACGGCCGGTCTTGTTACGGTTGAAGACATCCTTGAAGAAATCGTTGGGGAAATCCGTGATGAATTTGACCAGGATGAACGTCCGCTCATTCAAAAGATTGATGAAGGGCATTATGTATTCGACGCTAAAACACTGGTTGAAGACGTCAATGATACCCTTGCAATCGATTTGCCGGAGGAAGATATCGATACATTGGGAGGATGGTTCCTGACAGGCAGATTTGAGATTGCTGTCGGGGATAAAATCGAATACGCCGGATATGAATTTACTGTAAAGGAAATGGACGGCCACCATGTTTTATATGTTGAAGTGAAGAAGATAAAATAAACAGGATCACAACAAGAGCCGAAAGTGGAAACTTTCGGCTTTTATTAGGTGCGAACAAGTCTATTTGGTGTTTATGGCAATGGTCAAGGCAGACTGTTACTTAATTGGAAAAGGAATTCCTTAAAAATTACACTGAAGGTAACCATTTCAGCTTGGGAAATGTTAAAATTGACTTGGAGCAATGAATCTATCTATATATCATTTTAAGGTTTCAAAGAATAAACGTAACACTAATGATAGTTTTAAGATTTATTTTGCAATGCCGTTTATTTATGGCTGGTATAAATAAGTATCGAAGGTGGGCGGGAAAATGGGTTTTAAGAAGAAGCAAATGGTGGGATTTGGTTTAATCTTGCTTTTCTTGGCTATTTTACTTTCTTTCATGATGGTTACGCTTAACAATTTAAAGAGCAGCATGACTGAAATAGTTGAAAATCGCTATGAAAAAGTTCAAGATTCGATGGAAATCCGTCAGCTTTTTTCCAGGTCGGACCGTGAGATCCTGTTTGCAGCTAATGATGCAAACAAAGAAGAAAGAGCAGAGAGCCTCGAAATCATCAATGAGAATCATAGTTTGATTGAGTCTAAAATTGCTGGGTTATCAGGTTCGTTAAATAAGGCGAAAGCAAAGCAATTATTGAAAGAGTTCGAGACTCAATATGCTTCTTACTCCATAACGGAGGCTGAGATCATCCAAAAGATAAAGTCGGGAGACTCTTCGAGTCTAACAAGCCTGATGGATGACCAGAGGGAAAAACGAACGAAAGTCATCAGTACGATGGACGACTTTAAGGATTATCAAGAAGGTGTCATGAAAGATACATTAAGTAATTCGAAACAAACCTATGAAGATATGATCGGTTTTGTAATTTTTGCTGTTATTCTCAGCATTTTGGTTATTTCCGTAACAGTTGTTTGGATGATTCGCAGTACATCGAAAGATCTGCAATCGATTACGAAGGTCATCGAAAATATCGATTATAAAAATTTATCGGTCATACCAAGAGTTCCGGTTCGGACTACTGATGAAATTGGTGATATAGCGAGATCGTTCAATGATATGGCGGAATCGCTTGAAGACTATAATCGAAAAGAGAAAGATTTCACCGAAAAGATCAGTGAACAGAACTGGATCCAGACCCGTGTTGCAGATATAGCTACCATGTATCAGCGCATTGTTGATGTGGAAGTTCTGGCTGACCGGTTCATTACAAGGCTTGCACCGATGATGGGAGCTTCAATTGGAGCTTTTTACGTCAAACGGGGTGAGGGTGTGGATATGCGTTTTGTAAAGCTTGCCAGCTTTGCTGGAGATGGCGAAGACTCAGGCAGACGTGAATTCCGTCTTGGCGAAGGGTTGATCGGACAATGCGCCCTTGAAAAGAAATCCAAAGTCATTGATGATATCCCTGAAGATTTTCAATTGGTTACGACAGGATTGGGGGAAGTTAACCCGAAAAGCATTGTCATTGCGCCAGTCGTTTTTAAGGATGAAGTTGTGGCGATGGTTGAACTGGCAAGTTTGGAGACTTTTACGAAGTTGCAAAAATCTTTCCTTAACCAGGTTCTTGATACTCTAGGAATCACGATTAATAATGTAGAGGGCCGGATGGAAATAGAGCGTTTATTGAAAGAATCACAAGCACAGACCGAAGAGTTACAGGCTCAATCGGAAGAATTGCAGTCACAGTCAGAGGAAATGCAAGCCCAATCGGAGGAACTGCAAACCCAGGCTGAAGAGTTGCGAATGATCAATGAACAATTAGAAGAGAGAAATCGTGAAACTGAAGAAAAATCGAAAGAGCTTCAAGTCGCAAAACAAAATCTTGAAAAACAAGCGGAAGAATTAAAGTTAAGTTCAAAATATAAATCTGAGTTCATGGCAAATATGTCCCATGAATTGCGGACGCCGCTCAATAGTATTCTGATTTTATCAGAAATGCTTTCAGATCCAAATGATAGTAAATTAAATGAAGAGCAACAGGAATTCGCTCGTGTCATTAATTCATCGGGCCAAGATTTATTAACGTTGATCAATGACATTTTGGATTTATCAAAAGTTGAAGTCGGAAAGCTTGAAGTTGTCTTTGACGAAATGAATTTGAGTGAACTTCCTGAGTTATTGCACCGTAACTTCGACCATGTAGCGAAGAAAAAGAACATTGACTTTATAATAGAAAAAAGTAAAAACGTTCCGGATATTTTCTTTACGGATGAACAGCGCTTCCAGCAAATTTTGAAAAACCTATTATCCAATGCATTTAAATTCACGGAAAAAGGTTCTGTGTCCGTCCAAATCCAAAAAGCTGATGAAGAAAATGTAGCACAATGGATACAGACAAAAGGAGCTAGCAATTGGGTTGAAATTAAGGTGACGGATACGGGCATCGGAATATCAAAAGAGAAGCAAAAACTTATCTTTGAAGCGTTCCAGCAAGGTGACGGAGCTACTATGAGGAAATATGGCGGTACGGGCCTAGGGCTATCGATTTGCCGGGAGTTTGCCAAACTTCTGGGAGGCTGGGTCATTGTAGATAGTGAAGAAGGGCAAGGCAGTACCTTTACTTTCTTTATTCCAAGCATGCCAGAGGGCTTCAAAAATGTCGGTGAAGCAATAGCTGCTTCTCCGGAAGTGGCAGCAGCTAACCACGATGATACTGCAGCGCCTTTTGGCGGTGAAGGAGAATCGGATGTAGTTATAATGGATGAAGAAGATCGGGATAAGGCCAAACCATTCTGCAATAAAACAGTACTGGTCGTCGATGATGATCACCGTAATATATTTGCGCTGAAAAATGCGCTGAAGCATGAGGGGATGGAAATCCTTACAGCTGAAAACGGCTACGAATGTTTGGAACTCCTTGAAAAAGGAAACGATATAGATGTTATATTGATGGATATCATGATGCCAGGCATGGACGGTTACGAAACGATGACAAGAATTCGCGAGCAAAGTAAGTTCGAGGATCTTCCAATCATCGCGCTAACTGCGAAAGCGATGAAAGGCGATAGGGAAAAATGCCTTAAGGCCGGCGCTTCCGATTATGTCAGCAAGCCATTGAAATTGGATCAGCTGCTATCCGTCCTAAGAGTATGGCTGACTAATTGATTGATAGTACGTACGGGTAAGGAAGGTTTTGCATGAAGGATACTTTAACGATTGAAGAAAGAGAAGATTTGGAAATCGAATTATTATTAGAGGCCATTTATTCGGTTTCTGGCTTTGACTTTCGTAAATATATGCGTTCTTCAATAAAAAGAAGAGTTGAAAATAGAATGAGACTGGACCATATTCGCAGGATTAGCGGAATGATAGAAATGGTTTTATATGAAAAAGGGTATGTCGAGAAGCTTTTGAGAGATTTTTCAATAAATGTCACTGAAATGTTTCGCGATCCGGAGTTCTTTAAAGCCTTTCGTTTGAATATTGTACCGCTCCTGAAAAAACTTCCTGAAATCAGAATTTGGCATGCGGGTTGTTCGACCGGTGAAGAAGCCTTTTCCATGGCTATCATCCTCAAGGAAGAAGGACTTTATGATAAGGCAAGGATTTATGCCACTGATATGAATGATGAAGTTATCCGTCATGCGGAAAAAGGGATATTACCTTTAAATAGAATGCAGTCTTATACGAAAAACTACTTGCAAGCTGGAGGTAACCAGGAATTTTCGGAGTATTATACAACCGATTATCAAAATGCGTATCTTCATTCGGATCTCCTTAAAAACATTGTGTTTTTCCAGCATAATTTAGTTACTGATGGTTCGTTCAATGAGTTTCATATCATCATGTGCCGGAATGTGATGATTTACTTTACCGGTGAATTACAGACCTATGTTAATCAGTTGTTTTATGACAGTCTTTGCAAAGATGGCTTCCTTGCGGTTGGCAGTAAGGAGACGCTTCATACATCATCCTTTTCGGAAGATTATGAGGACTTTGACTCAAAGGAACGAATTTATCGGAAATTGTAAAAAGAAAGAGTCCGCATATAAGCGGACTCTTTCTTTTTGATTTAGTGCATTATTTTCACTTTTTTTTGCATTTCTATGTTTAAGGTGCCGGAAGAAGGGGTATATATAATGAGTTGGTCTCCATCCAGAATCGCTGCCATGGTTTATCATTATCAAATGAGACAGAACTTCGTTATAATATTTAAGGGAGTTTTAGAAAGTACCGATCCATATAATGAAGATAAATGTTGCCGCTCGATATAAGCCAAAAGGGGAATGAAAGAATGACGATTTTAATCGTAGATGATAACCAGGTTAACCTTTTCGTTATAGAGAAAATTCTAAAACGAGCTGGCTATACGGATTTTCTATCATTAACTTCAGCTGTTGAGATGTTTGAATATTTACAGATGGATAGTCCGCAACCTAAAGAGACTTCAGTTGATATCATTCTGCTTGATATCATGATGCCGGAGATCGATGGGATAGAAGCGTGCAGGAGACTTCAAAGTATTCCTCACCTTAGAGATATACCCGTCATTTTTGTGACCGCCCTTGAAGATTCAAATAAGGTCGCCGAGGCACTTGATGTTGGTGGAATCGATTATATAATGAAGCCTATCAATAAAATAGATTTACTTGCGAGGATTCGCGTAGGGTTAAGACTTAAATATGAAAAAGATTGGCATAAAATGCAGGATGAAAAAATCCGCAATGAATTGGATCTTTCCATGCAGGTTCAAAGCAGCTTATTAAGTGAACCCATTATAAATGACCACTTAACTATAAGGGCATCATACTTACCTGCGAATAAATTAGCAGGGGATATGTACTACTGGCACCGCATCGATGAAAATAGGTATGGGATCATCCTGTTGGATATGATGGGGCATGGCATATCCGCCTCACTTGTGTGCATGTTCATTTCCTCCGTATTGAGGGATGCCATCAGGACACATACAGATCCAGTGGCAGTAATAAACGAAATGAATCACTGGATGAGTACCCTTAATAAAGAAGATAATCAAGTGCATTATTATTTTACCGCGATTTATATGATCATTGATACAGAGCAAAAGACAGTGGAATATGTAAATGCCGGACATCCTCCGGGATTTGCTTTAATGGACGATGGGAAAGTGGCCTCACTTTCAAAAGGGACATGTCCTGTTGGGTTCTTCTCGGAAATGAAAATAGAGAAATCCGTCATTCATTATGAAGAGAAGATTCAGCTGATGCTATTTACGGATGGAGTCATGGAAGCGATAGATCGAGAAGGGACGGAAGGACTCGACCAAATAAAAGAAGCGGTCTCGACGAGATGGTTTGATTGTAAAGAATCTCCCCCTATCGATTTTTTGATGCCCCCGGAAATGCAGCAAGATCAACCTGATGATATGTGTGTTGTTGTTATTCAAGCAAATTGAAGAAGGAAGAGGCGGCAGATTATCTGCCGCCTCTTCTCTATAAAAAGGGGGGGCACTTTTATATGAAATGAGAATGTTCGTTAAGAGTGTGAATCCTGTATTCGGCTATTTGCAATTAACGGTCATCTTTCAATTTACTAATGCCATCTTGGAGATTGCCTTTTAATTTATCGACTTTACCTTCTGCTTGTAAGTGAGGATCATTTTTCGCGTTTCCGACTTGGTCTTTCGTTTCACCTTTAACTTTATTTACAACACTTTTTACTTTGTCTGATAAACCGCTCATCATGTTACCTCCTTTTTCTTTATATGCTATATATACCCATGAAGTGTATGGGTAAACCTGATTTATATGAGAAAGGAGTTTAAGAAGCGATTATTGCCCTTTTGCTTAACCTTTGGATGAACTGATATGACCGATCGATGATATGATCTTTGTCATGATCCAACGAGGCCACATGATATGAATTTTCAAGGGGCGCCATCTCCTTATCACCGGACATGACAGCATCGTAAATCTGATAGGAGCAAGAGTCTGGTACAACGTGATCTTCTGGAGAATGAAAGATTAGTATTGGGCAAGAAACGTCTACTAGTTTTTGACTAGTATGTTCCATTATATCGAGCAATTGATTAATCGCTTTTGCCGGAACTTGGTCATATGTGATTTCTTTAGTTGTATCGTCTTTTATGTCAGGCTTGCCTTCAGGAACGAAGCGCGGAACCGATTGGTTACGATATTTTTCATATTCAGGAACTTGGAGAGCGGCATTGATGGTGAGAATTCCATCACAAGCCACTTTTGTCGCTAAATCGAGAACAAGGGCGCCTCCCATTGATTGTCCGATGGCGAATACATGGGTGCATGTTCGCTTTAATTTTGCATAAGCCATTTCAACATCTTGTATCCATTCCTGATAATGACTCGTTTCCATTTCATATTCATCCGTTCCGTGGCCCGCCAGTCGAGGAGCGAAGACAGTAAAGCCTTTGGCGGCGAATTTTTCACCTAAATACCTTACACTTTGTGGCGTTCCGTTAAAACCATGGCAAATAAGAATGCCGATAGAATTGCCGGGTAAGAAAAAAGATTCCGCACCTGGTATTACCATTGCTGCTGTCATAATCCCATCTCCTTTAATTTAGCTAAGTTTTATTGAAAGAAAGTTCATAAATAAAATTAACTATTCCGATTATTTTACTTGGTTATATAATAGCATACGGAAAAATGTGAAGTCAACTTGGTTATATTCCGAATTTCATTATCATTATGAAGCATTAAAAAAAGGATATAAAGATACTTATTAGACCTATTCCATGTATCGTTGCCATTCTTTCTACTATATAAGTACTGTCTTGTATTTGTTGATAAAATGAAGAAGCTAATAACCGGTGCAAGATATAAATATAAGAAATAGAAAAAAAGGCGTTGACTTTAAAGTGAAATGGGATTAATATAAATAAGCACCAACTAAGACAAACGAAAAACTTCATCACTTTCGGCAGATTGCTGAAAGAAATAACTGTTGACTTCTTTTTATGAAAATGATAAGATGAAATGGTCGCTGAAAAACACAGTGATTTAAAATAAGTTAAAAACTTCGCAGAAGTTGACAACTAATCAATAAGATGTTATGATGAATAAACAGCCGTTCGAAAGAACGAATGTGAAAATGCTCTTTGAAAACTGAACAAAACAAAGCGCCAACGTTAAATTTTAAGTGAGCACACACTATCAAAAAAGCAAATGAGCAAGTCAAACATTTCTTCGGAGAGTTTGATCCTGGCTCAGGACGAACGCTGGCGGCGTGCCTAATACATGCAAGTCGAGCGAATCGACGGGAGCTTGCTCCCTGAGATTAGCGGCGGACGGGTGAGTAACACGTGGGCAACCTGCCTATAAGACTGGGATAACTTCGGGAAACCGGAGCTAATACCGGATACGTTCTTTTCTCGCATGAGAGAAGATGGAAAGACGGTTTACGCTGTCACTTATAGATGGGCCCGCGGCGCATTAGCTAGTTGGTGAGGTAATGGCTCACCAAGGCGACGATGCGTAGCCGACCTGAGAGGGTGATCGGCCACACTGGGACTGAGACACGGCCCAGACTCCTACGGGAGGCAGCAGTAGGGAATCTTCCGCAATGGACGAAAGTCTGACGGAGCAACGCCGCGTGAACGAAGAAGGCCTTCGGGTCGTAAAGTTCTGTTGTTAGGGAAGAACAAGTACCAGAGTAACTGCTGGTACCTTGACGGTACCTAACCAGAAAGCCACGGCTAACTACGTGCCAGCAGCCGCGGTAATACGTAGGTGGCAAGCGTTGTCCGGAATTATTGGGCGTAAAGCGCGCGCAGGTGGTTCCTTAAGTCTGATGTGAAAGCCCACGGCTCAACCGTGGAGGGTCATTGGAAACTGGGGGACTTGAGTGCAGAAGAGGAAAGTGGAATTCCAAGTGTAGCGGTGAAATGCGTAGAGATTTGGAGGAACACCAGTGGCGAAGGCGACTTTCTGGTCTGTAACTGACACTGAGGCGCGAAAGCGTGGGGAGCAAACAGGATTAGATACCCTGGTAGTCCACGCCGTAAACGATGAGTGCTAAGTGTTAGAGGGTTTCCGCCCTTTAGTGCTGCAGCTAACGCATTAAGCACTCCGCCTGGGGAGTACGGCCGCAAGGCTGAAACTCAAAGGAATTGACGGGGGCCCGCACAAGCGGTGGAGCATGTGGTTTAATTCGAAGCAACGCGAAGAACCTTACCAGGTCTTGACATCCTCTGATAACCCTAGAGATAGGGCTTTCCCCTTCGGGGGACAGAGTGACAGGTGGTGCATGGTTGTCGTCAGCTCGTGTCGTGAGATGTTGGGTTAAGTCCCGCAACGAGCGCAACCCTTGATCTTAGTTGCCAGCATTCAGTTGGGCACTCTAAGGTGACTGCCGGTGACAAACCGGAGGAAGGTGGGGATGACGTCAAATCATCATGCCCCTTATGACCTGGGCTACACACGTGCTACAATGGATGGTACAAAGGGCTGCAAACCTGCGAAGGTAAGCGAATCCCATAAAGCCATTCTCAGTTCGGATTGCAGGCTGCAACTCGCCTGCATGAAGCCGGAATCGCTAGTAATCGCGGATCAGCATGCCGCGGTGAATACGTTCCCGGGCCTTGTACACACCGCCCGTCACACCACGAGAGTTTGTAACACCCGAAGTCGGTGAGGTAACCTTCATGGAGCCAGCCGCCTAAGGTGGGACAGATGATTGGGGTGAAGTCGTAACAAGGTAGCCGTATCGGAAGGTGCGGCTGGATCACCTCCTTTCTAAGGATAATTACGAGAGCGCTTTTGTTTTGTTCAGTTTTGAATGAGTAATTCATTCAAATAGGAAAGAGATGCATCACGATGTGATGAAAATCCTTTCTGCTTTGTTCCTTGAAAACTAGATAATAGATAGAAGGCAATTAATTTTTTTCAAAGCATCTGTAAGATCTTTTTTAACGGTTAAGTTAGAAAGGGCGCACGGTGGATGCCTTGGCACTAGGAGCCGATGAAGGACGGGACTAACACCGATATGCTTCGGGGAGCTGTAAGTAAGCTTTGATCCGGAGATTTCCGAATGGGGAAACCCACTGTTCGTAATGGAACAGTATCTTTACCTGAATACATAGGGTACTGAAGGCAGACCCGGGGAACTGAAACATCTAAGTACCCGGAGGAAGAGAAAGCAAACGCGATTTCCTGAGTAGCGGCGAGCGAAACGGAATTAGCCCAAACCAAGAGGCTTGCCTCTTGGGGTTGTAGGACACTCAACATGGAGTTACAAAGGAACGGGGTAAATGAAGCGATCTGGAAAGGTCCGTCGAAGAAGGTAAAAACCCTGTAGTTGAAACTTCGTTCCCTCCTGAGTGGATCCTGAGTACGGCGGGACACGAGAAATCCCGTCGGAAGCAGGGAGGACCATCTCCCAAGGCTAAATACTCCCTAGTGACCGATAGTGAACCAGTACCGTGAGGGAAAGGTGAAAAGCACCCCGGAAGGGGAGTGAAATAGATCCTGAAACCGTGTGCCTACAAGTAGTCAAAGCCCGTTAATGGGTAATGGCGTGCCTTTTGTAGAATGAACCGGCGAGTTACGATTTCATGCGAGGTTAAGTTGATGAGACGGAGCCGCAGCGAAAGCGAGTCTGAATAGGGCGAATGAGTATGAGGTCGTAGACCCGAAACCAGGTGATCTACCCATGTCCAGGGTGAAGTTCAGGTAACACTGAATGGAGGCCCGAACCCACGCACGTTGAAAAGTGCGGGGATGAGGTGTGGGTAGCGGAGAAATTCCAATCGAACCTGGAGATAGCTGGTTCTCTCCGAAATAGCTTTAGGGCTAGCCTCAAGATGAGAGTATTGGAGGTAGAGCACTGATTGGACTAGGGGCCCCCAACGGGTTACCGAATTCAGTCAAACTCCGAATGCCAAATACTTATTCTTGGGAGTCAGACTGCGAGTGATAAGATCCGTAGTCGAAAGGGAAACAGCCCAGACCACCAGCTAAGGTCCCAAAGTATACGTTAAGTGGAAAAGGATGTGGAGTTG
The DNA here is from genome assembly GCF_030123325.1 of Peribacillus simplex. Lineage (NCBI taxonomy): Bacteria > Bacillati > Bacillota > Bacilli > Caryophanales > Bacillaceae > Peribacillus > Peribacillus simplex. The sequence goes on from NZ_CP126106.1 coordinate 250,786, forward strand.
CTTAGACAACCAGGATGTTGGCTTAGAAGCAGCCACCATTTAAAGAGTGCGTAATAGCTCACTGGTCGAGTGACTCCGCGCCGAAAATGTACCGGGGCTAAACGTATCACCGAAGCTGTGGATTGACACCATTGGTGTCGATGGTAGGAGAGCGTTCTAAGGGCGTTGAAGTCAGACCGGAAGGACTGGTGGAGCGCTTAGAAGTGAGAATGCCGGTATGAGTAGCGAAAGAAGGGTGAGAATCCCTTCCACCGAATGCCTAAGGTTTCCTGAGGAAGGCTCGTCCGCTCAGGGTTAGTCGGGACCTAAGCCGAGGCCGAAAGGCGTAGGCGATGGACAACAGGTTGATATTCCTGTACCACCTATACATCGTTTGAACGATGGGGGGACGCAGAAGGATAGGGTAAGCGCGCTGTTGGATATGCGCGTCCAAGCAGTTAGGCCGGAAACGAGGCAAATCCCGTTTCCATTAAGGCGGAGCTGTGATGGCGAGGGAAATATAGTACCGAAGTTCCTGATTCCACGCTGCCAAGAAAAGCCTCTAGTGAGATGTAAGGTGCCCGTACCGCAAACCGACACAGGTAGGCGAGGAGAGAATCCTAAGGTGTGCGAGAGAACTCTCGTTAAGGAACTCGGCAAAATGACCCCGTAACTTCGGGAGAAGGGGTGCTTTTTAGGGTGAATAGCCCAGAAAAGCCGCAGTGAATAGGCCCAGGCGACTGTTTAGCAAAAACACAGGTCTCTGCGAAGCCGCAAGGCGAAGTATAGGGGCTGACACCTGCCCGGTGCTGGAAGGTTAAGGGGAGAGGTTAGCGCAAGCGAAGCTTTGAACCGAAGCCCCAGTAAACGGCGGCCGTAACTATAACGGTCCTAAGGTAGCGAAATTCCTTGTCGGGTAAGTTCCGACCCGCACGAAAGGTGTAACGATCTGGGCACTGTCTCAACGAGAGACTCGGTGAAATTATAGTACCTGTGAAGATGCAGGTTACCCGCGACAGGACGGAAAGACCCCGTGGAGCTTTACTGCAGCCTGATATTGAATTTTGGTACAGCTTGTACAGGATAGGTAGGAGCCTGAGAAGCCGGAGCGCCAGCTTCGGTGGAGGCGTTGGTGGGATACTACCCTGGCTGTATTGAAATTCTAACCCGCGCCCCTCATCGGGGTGGGAGACAGTGTCAGGTGGGCAGTTTGACTGGGGCGGTCGCCTCCTAAAGAGTAACGGAGGCGCCCAAAGGTTCCCTCAGAATGGTTGGAAATCATTCGTAGAGTGTAAAGGCACAAGGGAGCTTGACTGCGAGACCTACAAGTCGAGCAGGGACGAAAGTCGGGCTTAGTGATCCGGTGGTTCCGCATGGAAGGGCCATCGCTCAACGGATAAAAGCTACCCCGGGGATAACAGGCTTATCTCCCCCAAGAGTCCACATCGACGGGGAGGTTTGGCACCTCGATGTCGGCTCATCGCATCCTGGGGCTGTAGTCGGTCCCAAGGGTTGGGCTGTTCGCCCATTAAAGCGGTACGCGAGCTGGGTTCAGAACGTCGTGAGACAGTTCGGTCCCTATCCGTCGCGGGCGCAGGAAATTTGAGAGGAGCTGTCCTTAGTACGAGAGGACCGGGATGGACGCACCGCTGGTGTACCAGTTGTCTTGCCAAAGGCATAGCTGGGTAGCTACGTGCGGACGGGATAAGTGCTGAAAGCATCTAAGCATGAAGCCC